>NZ_JBHYIG010000160.1:0-22045 GCF_042740015.1 Streptomyces sp. NPDC059037 | reverse complement strand
CGCCCAGATGCACAACCTCGCCCTCGCGTCATGACCAGAGAACCGCGTTCACGGGCCCTGACCTGCCCGAACACGGCCTTGTGCAACGCGCTTTAGGGTCCCGGTACGTGACGGAGAAGAGGGAACGCGGCTGTTTCTGCGGGTGCGGCAAGAGGGTAGAGACGAGCAGGTGGTTCGTTCAGGGCCACGACGTCACCGCGGCCGCCGCCCTGCGCGCTGTGGAGGAACTGCGCCTGCCACGCCAGCTGGTCTCGCTGGGGTTCGGCCCGGAGCGCTCGGTGGTAGAGGCGGCCGTCCGGGAGGCGGGCTGGGTGCGCTGCCTTGGGTGCGTGTACGTCGGGCCGTCGGCCAGCCACATCTGCACCGCCGACGCCCCGGCTAGCGATCGGCCCCCCCGCTGAACCCGAACACGGACTGGAGCAAGCGCAGGAGCCCGTGCCACCGAGCCCCGCCGCAGCGTCGCTGGCTGAGTCCGGGGCTACCCAGGGCCGATTGCTGCCGGGTGCGGACGACTCGACGTGGGAGGCGGTGCCGCTGCATCTGCGCCAGCAGCTGCGGGGCCCCGCGCACCAGCTCGTGTCGCCAGTGCAAGGGCCGCTGAAGGCGCGGGAGAACCGGCGTCTGCTGAGCGCGGTACGGGCGGCCAGCCGGATGCGGATGACCGGCGCCCACTGGATCCTGCTGCTCACCACCAGTCGGGAGTCTTTCGGTAGCCCGCGCAGCCAGCGTGCCCAGCTGCTGTACGCGGTGCTGGAGCAGGTGGCGGCTCAGCATGCGGCGCCCGCCGAGGATGAGGGCGCTGGTCCGCAGGTTCGCCATGTTGAGCGAACTGTTCGCCAACTTCACTGAGACCGGACAGCTGCGCTCGCGTCCACAGCCGCGAGCCGCCTCATGCCCAGCCGCTTCACGATGAGCGGCCGGATGCGCCTGGCAGCGTTGTGGGCAAGGGGCCGAGCCGACCCTTCATGCATGGGTGATCATGCCGGTGATGAACCACACCGCCCAGACCAGGGGAACGATCGCGACGTACGCCATCGGCCGCTGGTGAACGGGCTTTCCTTCCTGAATCCGGGTGGCGCCCGGTGCGGACGGCCCGGGCGGCGGCAGCGCGGCGACCTTGCGGCTGGCGACGAGGTTCCAGACCAGGGTGAACGGGCTGAAGGAGACCAGGGAGAACGGGGACCACCAGCCCTGCCACAGCGTCTTGGTCGTCAACTCGCGTACGACAGCGGTTCCGCAGGGGCGGCAGAACGGGCCGTCGACCTTGTGGAAGCGCATCATCAGCAGCAGTCCCTGGTGCGCGCGGACCGCGGGGGCCGCGGGTTGCGCACCGCAGAGGCGGCAGGCCAAGGTGCCGGGGTGCGCGGGGACTTGCGCCACGCCCGGGTAGCCCGGGGCGGCGTACGCGGAATCGAGGGGGGTGGGCTGCGGGGCTGGAGTGGCCATCAGGAGATCTCCCGGATAGGTGGGGGGACGGCATGAGGTGTAAGGGGTGCTGAAGCGGTCCGCGCGGGTCTGCCTGCCGACGGGCGGAAGGGGCTGGTGAGCCAGTTGCCGCTCCCTGGCGCCAGCCGGGTCGCAACCGGCTCGGTGACCGGGTCGGTGTCGGACTCGGAGAACGGTGTGGAGCTCGGATTCGGGGCCGGCAGGGCGCGCCGAGGAGGCGGCGCCGCGGCGTGTGTGAAGCGCGGTTGCAGTGAATCCGGCGAAGTGAGCGGTGCCGGACGCGGCGGCCGCGCGACGCGGGCCCGGCTGCCACCGGTGCTGTTCCGGTAGCGGGGTGGGACGGCAGGGGGTGCGGAGACGGTCGTCATGCTCGGTCCTTGGTAAGTCGGCGCAGCAGGGCGGCGAGGACGGCCTGGTCGTTGGGGGTGATGCGGATCAAAGCGTGGGCGACGGCGAAGCCCGGGCCGCCGGGGCGGATGTCGCGACTGGAGTGGAGCCAGGCCGCGACGGCGTTCGCGAGGTGGTGGCGGTACTGCGCCGGGGGGCCACCCAGGCGGTGGATGCCGACGGCGGCCTCGGTGGACAGGAGGGTTCCGGTCGTGTGGTCCTGGTTCATCAGGGAGAAGTGCGCCCGCAGTTCGACGCCCATCGCCGCGTAGGGGTGGTCGCGGCCGTGCTGAGCGGCAAGGTGCTGGGTGGCGCGGAGGGCTGCCTGTTGCGCGGCGCGCCAGTGTCCCGCGCGGTGGGCTGCGCGAACCGGCGCCAGGAGGCCGGTGTCTTCCGGGATGCCTTGGCTCCAGACCGGATCGGTGGCCGCGGTCTCGGCGGTCGGAATCGGGTCGGGGTGGGTCGTGCCGTCGACGGCGATGCGGTGGTGCTCGACGCGGCCGTCGGGGTGGCCGATGCTCAGGCGGATCGGCCGGCCCTGGCGGGCTGCCGCAGCGCGCAGCGGCCTGCACACGCCGTCGATAAGCGCCTCAGGCGGCTGAGGGCCTTCGTGCAGCAGGCCCTGGGCGTGGATGTTGCCGCCCGGCAGGATGATGATCGTCTCGTGGACGTCGGTGGTGAGTGACTGGTCCAGGGGCATCGCAGTCTCCCTTGGTCGCGGCAAGTTGGGCGGGCTGGATGTCAGCGGGAGTCGACCATGGCGTACCCGTAGTCGAGGATCTCCGGCTTGCCCTGGAGAGGAAGGTGAACGACCGTCTCGCCCTGGAAGCTGTCGACCACGACCGAGCGGGGCGTCCTGTTGTAGACCGCCTCGGACTTACCGGGGGTTATCTGCAGGCCCGGGGTCTTCACCAGGCTCTCTTGCTTGTGCGCCAGCGGGGCAATCACCAGGACACCGCTGCTGGTGGTCAGGGTGTAGGTCTTCTGGTGCAGCGGTGTGATCGGGAAGAAGTTCACCGTGGCCTGGGGCCCGAGGGAATCACCACGCTCCTTGTGGGTGGCGAGGATGCTTTTCGCGTTCTTGTTGCTCTGTGACAGCTTCTTTCCCTCCTTCGTGCCGCCGCTGGCGAAGAGGTCTTCGACGGCCTCGGTGACGCCTCCGGGCGCCAACTGGCCGACAGTGGCTTCTGCATCGGCGGTGGCCGCCAGGCCGTCCTGGGTCTTCGGCTCCGGAAGCGCCTTCTGCGGGAAGAGCGAGGCGACCTTCTTCCAGGAGTCGTCGGTATCGGCGGACTTCTCAAAGATCATGAATGTGCGGTTCTTGCCGGTGGTGAAGGCCTGGGCCGCGAACCAGTCGCCCTTGGGCGGGATGTAGAAGGAGCGCTTGGTGTAGTAGAACGGTTCGCCGAGCGCCTTCTTCCCCTTCGCGCTGCGGGTGCTGAACTGTTCGTAGCCGGCCTTGCTGCGCGCGTACAACTGGCCAGCTTCAACCGTGGCCAGGACGGACGCGTCCCGGGACCTGTTCGCTTTGTTGTTGACCTCTTGGTAGTGGTCGAGGATCTTGTCGGCCTCAGCACGGGTCACCACGCCCTGGGGCGGGGCGCCGGTGCGCGGCGCACTGGCCGGGCTGTCCTGCGCGGTCTTGTTGTCACTGGCGCAGCCGCTCAGTGTCACAGCGCTGACGCCGGTCAGCAGCAGCGCCACGCCCAGGGTCGGGCGACGGCTCGCGAAGAGGGTGTGGATCACGATCAGATTCCTTCTGTTTACGTTGCGCCGGAATGCCTGTCGGTAGCCCGGCGGTCAAGGGGGCGGTGGCGGTCGTGGCGTTCAGGCGGCTGGCTGTGTCAGCGGGCGACGGCGTTGAGGGATGGGACGTCGGCACCCGGCGTAGTTGGTGCCTGGGCGGAGTTCTACGCGGCGGCGCTGAGACGGTGCACGCCGTTCTCGGGTTCGCGCCGCGGCGGCGGGCGCGGGCGCGGGAGTGGCGGCGCGTGGGTGCGGACGTAGGGCTGATCAGTGGCCGACCGGGGCCGGTTCGAGTACGGACTTGCCGCGGTATGGGACTCCGGTGCCGGGGCGGCGGCGGGACTGTCCGGGCATGCGGAGGGTGGCGTTGCGCAGGAGTTCGAACTCGTCGGCACTGGCCGGTGCCATGACGCGGATCCCAGCGATGCGTCCGCGGACCGCGCCGTCGAAGGTCCGTACGGCGATGCCGTGTGCCTCCAGGTGCTCTGCTGCTGCTTCGGGCTCTTGCAGGTGCACGAAGCGGTAGTGGATGCCCGACGGGACGACCGCACCGCCGAACCGTTCAGTCAGGATCTGCTCCAACTGCTGTGCGTCGCGGCGGATATGCGGCAGTGTCCGCCGGGCCCAGGCCTGGTCGTTGAGGGCGGCTGTCGCGACGGTGATGTCGAGCAGCGACAACGGCCAGGCGGGCAAGTGGAGTTGGACCGCGCGGTGCAGTGCGGCGTTGCGGGTCCACATGATGCCGGCCCGCGTTCCCGTGATGCCGTACGTCTTGCCGGTGGAGGCAAGGACGACGAGGTTGTCCGCGTCCGCTCCGGCCAGGCTCAGGCCCGGCCCCTGGAATTCGATGTACTCCTCGTCGACCACGAGGGTGCATTGCGGATAGCGGTGTATGGCTTCGAGCAGGTCGGCGCTGTGCGTGTACAGGCCCAGGGGGTTGTTGGGGTTGCTGAGGACGACGTACCGGTGACGGGCCATCGCCTGATGAAGGCGCTCGAGCCGGTGGGCTGGACTGTCGTGCCGCTCGGTGGGCGGATAGAACGTGGCGAATCCAAAGCGCCGCATCGTCTCCGTGTACTCCGGCGTGAGCAGTGCGACGTCCTCACTGTGCAGATGCCGGGCGAGGAGCAGGAGGAACTCTGTGACGCCTCGCCCGCACAGCAGGTGCGACGGTTCGACCGCGAGATGTCTGGCGTAGGCGGCCAGATAAGACTGGTGTGCCCCGTACGGCGGCGGGCCCAGCTCGCGGGGGCGGTCGGCAGCGAAGGCGGCCAGGGCGCGCATGGCGCTCTCGGGCGGGCCCAGCCGGTTGGAGCAGACACTCAGGTCGAGGCTGATCCGGCGATCGGTGTAGGAGGTGAGGTCCCCGCCTTGGCGGGCGTCCCGGGATGTGCCGCTCAGTTGGTCGGTCATCAGTTCTCCTAGTCAGGGGCCGGGATGGGGAATGGTCGGGTCTGCGGAAGCGTCATGGCTCGGGCGGGGTGGGCGACTTGGAGTGCTGGTGTAAGCGGCGCCGGGGAGTGGCAGGGGCTGGGGTGTCATGCGGGGCCCTCGTACAGGCCGAGGTTTTCGGCGGCTCGGATCACGTGGTAGTCCTGGTTGATGGCGCGGCTGTCGTCGGCTACGAGGAGGAGCCGCCCCGCGATCTGGCCCGCGCGCACGGGGGTGTCGGCGTTGAGCTCGGTGGTGGCGGCCACGGTCGGCAAGGTGGAGATGGTGCGCAGCAGAGCCGGGTCCAGGGCGCCGTCGTGCTGAGGCAGTAGCGCCACCTTCGTGACGTGGATCTGTCGGTGCTGGGGGGTCTGGTGGCGGCCGCTGGTCAGCAGGAGGACGGTGTCGCGGATGGGGTCGTGGCCGGTGGCCCGGCGCAGTACGCCGGAGGCGAAGTCGGCGTAGGTGTCGGTGCGCAGCGACAGCAGGGCCGGTCCGCGGTCGGGGATGAAGGTGACCACTGCGTGGGCGGGGCCGTAGCTCACGCCGAGGGCCGTGAGCGCGCGCATCGTGTAGAGGGCCAGGGCGCGTGCCAGTAGTCCGCGCTGGCTCAACAGGTCGGCGCGGCAGACCTGTTGGTTGGGGGCTCGGGTCTCGGACCAGATCGAGGTGATCGTGTGGTCGGTGCTGCCGTCCGGGCCGGGCCCGGTCAGGGTGTGGATCCGGAATTGGGTGCCGGTGAGGTGTTCGCGCAGCACGAGGGGCTGGCTGGCGGAGCGCTGAAGGCGGCGCCAGGCGTGGGTGATGTCGTCGGCGGTGCGGCAGAAGTGGCCGGGGTGCGGGTGGGCGGGGTCGGGGTGCTGGAGGACGAGGCCGCTCACCTGGGTGAAGGCGGCCCAGTTCAGGGCGTCGGACAGGCGCGTGGTGCGGATGCTGCGCGGGGCGGTGAGGCCCGCGTCGAGGAGCGCGGCGCCGGTGAAGCCGGTGTCGCGGCGGATGTCGGCGTTGTCGGCGGCGTTGCCGGGCAGGTGGAGGCGGTCGGCGAGCCGGTCGGCAAGTTCGGTGCCGGCCGGTGATCCGGCAATGACGGCCTGGACGCCGAGGTTCTCGAGGTGGGCAGCGGTTCGACGCAGGCTCGAGCGGTGTGTGATGTGCCGGAGGTAGCCATCGCTGATCGGGTGGGCGGCGGGGGTGGTGACCGCCACGGAGTTCCAGCCGCGCCGGGCCAGCGCGGGCAGGTACAGGTCGCCTGCGTCGGCCGGTACGACGACGGCGGCCGTGCCGCTTCGGTGCGCGGGCGGGGCCGCCGCGGGGGCGGGGGCGGGGGCGGCGAGGGCCATGGTGCGGGACTCCTGGAGGGGTGATCGGGTCGGCGGGTTAGGCGACGCAGGCGGTGGTGGCCGTGTCGGGCTGGATGTGGATGCCGCTGCGTTCCTCGACCAGCTGCAGCCGTCGGTGGCAGGTGTCCGGGTCGGGGCCGGTGACGACGGCCAGTGCGGTGCGGTCCAGCAAGGTGGCGCGTGGCGGGGCGGTGACGTGGCTGCCGGGTGCTGCCGTCCACTGGAAGCGGTCGAGCCAGGAGGCGAAGATGCCGGTGTGCACGGCCGTGATGTGGCCGGTGACCGCGGGGAAGAGGAAGCGGACGGCGGCGCTCTGGCTCTGGCTGGGGATCAATTCGGGGTCGGCGCCGACAGCGAGGTCGGCAGCGACCTGCGGCAGGTTGAGGCTGGTGGCCAGGTGGACCAGGTGCGGGATGAGATCTCCGCCGAGACGGGCGTTGATCTCGACGATGCGCGGGCCTTGACCGGTGAGGCGCATTTCGACGTGCATGACACCGCTTGAGACGCCCAGAGCGGTCAGGGCCCCCAGGGCCACGTCGCGGACCTGGGGGTCGTCCAGGAGCGGATCGGTGGCGTCGACGAGGTGACCCACTTCCTGGAAGGCGGGTTCGTCACCGAGGTCTTTGCGGGTGACCGCGGCGATGTGCACGGTGCCGTGGCCGAGAACCACGCACTCGACGCTGATCTCGGGACCGTCCAGGTATTCCTCGATCAGCACGCCGGGGGTGCCGGTGCGCTCGATGCCGAACAGGCCTGCTCCCCTGGCGGCTTGGAAGGCGTCACGGACCTGGTCGAGTGTGTCGGCGCGCCGCACGCCCGCGCTGCCGGCCATGGAGCGCGGCTTGAGGACGACCGGCCCGCCGAGCAGCACCGCGTACTCGACGGCGGTCTCGGCGTCCTCGACGAGGTACGAGCGGGCAGAGGGCACGCCGGCGGCGGCGAGCAGGGAGCGGCTGAGGTGCTTGTCGCGGCAGGCTTCCATGGCGGCCGGGGTGCTGCCGGGCAGGGCGAATCGGTCCGCGAGCCGGGCGGCGAGCACGATGTGGTTCTCCATGTAGGTGAGCACTCCCGCGACGCCTCGGTCTTCGGCGAGCGTCTCCACCGCGTCGCTGACGGCTTCGCCGTCTGCCAGGTCGACCGGGAGGCAGAGCTCCACATGGTCGTCCGCCCACGCGGGAGGCTTCTCATCGAGGAGGGCGACGGGGTACCGGGCGGCGATGTGCTGCAGACCGTATCCGCGCCAGGTGCGGCTCCCGGCGCCGAGGACGACGAGGAGCGGTGGTCTCGACGTGTGCGATGCGATGGGCACGTGATGTCCTGACATGCGTGGGTGCGGAAGAGGGCGGCGGGGGCCTGTGGCCGAGTTGAGCGGGAGGACCTGCTCGAGAACAGCACAGCGGCTAGTGGTCGTTGAGGACGCTCTTGATGGAGCTGCAGTCCAGGGGTCGCGTGCCGATCTTCACGATGCAGACCCTGAACTTGTAGGTACGGTCCTCGAACAGGTCGTAGCCGCTCCTGGCGGACTCCGACGTGCACTTGCCGTTGTCGTGGTTGTCATGGAACTGGTAGGCCAGCGACTCGTTGGAGGTCATGACCTGCACGAGTGCCTTGTAGCCGTCCTTGTCGATGTCGCAGACGGTGACCTTGTCTCCGTGCTCCTTGAAGTAGGCCTTCGCGCCGGTGGGGTTGTCGCGGCTGTGCCACCAGCCGCCGTCCGCCGAGGCAGGGGTGATGGAAGCCAAGGTGAGCAGTGCGCCGACGGCTGCGGCGGGCAGGATGTGCTTGAGGCAGGACATGGAGAAGGAGCCTTTCGTGAGGGAGAGGTGGGTCTCAGGCCGTGTTCCAGGCGCGCAGCACGTGCTGGTTGACTCCGGTGTGCAGGGCGCCGAGGCGGCTGATGAGGTGAGGGTTGGGACGCGTGAGGTAGACCGCGGAGGTCAGCGCCACGGGGAGCATCCCCAGACGTGCCTTGTAGGCGTAATTGCAGCGACCGGTGTCCAGGACGGTGGCCCCGGTGTCAACGGCGTACTTGACGCTCTCGTACATGAGCCAGTCGTAGGTGTGGCGGGCATCCGGGCGGGACTGGTCGATGGCGGTGGCCCATACGTAGAGCGCCGAGCCGTAGCGGAAGCAGAAGAATCCGCCAGCGAGGGTGCCGTCGCCATGTTCGGCCAGCAGCCCGACGGCGCCGGGTACGCCAGTGAGCGGGCCGAGCATGTCGGTGCCGTAGAGGGCAGGGCCGGTCAGTTCGCTGGTGGCGCGGGCCTGGGCCGTGAACTCGGCGAGGTGGGGCAGGAGTTCGCCACCGCGGGCGGCCTTGAGGGTGAGGCCGGTGTCGGCGCCCCGGCGGTGCTGCTCGCGGAACTGACGTCCCCTCTGGCTGGAGGGGAAGTTCGTGATGAACTCATCCACGGATTCGCCCACGCGCGCACGGTGGGCCCAGTAGAGGACGACTTCGGCGTCGGGGGTGCGGGCTTGGCGCCACAGCGTGCGCTCTCCGGACGGGATGTTCGCGATGACCAGGGCCTCGGTGCCCAGCTCCCGGGCGAGTGCGCGGCCGCGGTCGACGGCTTCGGCCAGGACGGGCACGGTCGCACCGGGCAAGCCGCCGTACTCGCCGTAGATCGACGGCCCGTACAGGACCTCGGCTTCGAAGGTGGGCCGGCTGACGCCGGCGTCGCCTTCCATGGCACGCCACAGCGGGCTGTCGTTGACCTGGTAGAAGGACATGCGGTGCTGGCGCGGGCCGTCCTGGAGGAACAGGTGGTGGCGGCCGCGGACCTGCTCGGTGCGTACGGACTGCCAGACCGCGGCCCACTCGTGGCTGTGGAAGGGGGTGGCGGGGCGGCGCTCGGAGGGGAGTGCGGCCACGGAGGAGTGCCAAGAGCTCGTTACGGTTGGGGCGTTGGGCTGCAGGGCCATCAGGGTCATGGGCGGGTCTCCGGTTCGGCGGTCAGGATGCGGCGGCCGGTCGGTCGGTGGTGGGTGAGCGCGATGAGCGGCAGGCACAGGAGGGCACCGAGTGCGCCCGCGGTGAAGGTGGTGAGCCCGGCAAGGCTGTCGCCGCCGGCAGCCAGGGAAGCGGTCGCGAGGACGGGCGCGATGATCACGGGGATGGCGAGGCTCGTGCCCCAAATGCCGGCGTACAGGCCGCGGGAGTGGTCAGGGGAGATCTTGTTGAGGACATCGGACGCGGCGATGAAGAAGACGATCTCGCCAGGCATCGCGGCGGCGACGGCGAGGCTATAGCCGAGGGTGGTGTCGGCGAGTCCGGCACTCCCCATGCCCACGCCGAGAAGGAGGGTACTGGCGGCGAGGATCCCGACCATGGGGCGCGATACGCCGCAGCGTCGGCTCAGCCACGGGGTGAGCACTGGGGTGAGCGCGATCACGGTTCCGGCATTGGCCACCTGCGTCCACCCGTAGGAGCCGGCGCTGAGACCGTCCTCCTCCATCAGTAGCGGCAGCGCTGTGAACATCCCCGCCGCGCAGGTCAGGGCCGCGGTGCTGGCGATCAGCAACAGCCACAGACGTGCGTCGCCCAAGGCCGCGCGTACCGGGGTGCCGCTGGTGGCCTGATTCGTCCTGGTTGGTGTATCGGCGCCCAGGTAGCGGTGAGCTATCAGAGCGCAGGCGGCGCACGCGACGGCGTTGAACCAGAAAAGGGCCTCGAAGCCGAGGTGTACGGCCAGGAGGCCGCCTGCCGCGCCGGTGATTGCCGCTCCGATATTCACCGCCCCGTGGCGCCATCCGTTGGCGGCTGCGCGCTGTGCGTCATCGGTGATGGCGTCGGCGATGGCAGCCGACACGACCGGGCGCGGTGCGTCGTAGACAATGCCCACGATCAACGCTCCGGTGCACACCGCGGTCAAGGAGTGGGCCTGCGCCATCATCGGCAGGCATATGGCGGCAGTCGCCATGCTCATCACCAGGGTGCGGCGGCGGCCGAGGCGGTCGGTGGCCCATCCGGTGAGCAGTTGCCCGATGAGCCAGCCGATGCCGAAGAAGGCCAGGGCCTGGCCGATGGCCTCGGTGGTGTAGCCCAGGTCCCCAAGGCGGTAGCTGAGGAACGGGTATGCGAAGCCGAGGCTGCGCGCGATGAGCGTGATGAGGAGCAGCGCCCAGATGACGGGCGGCCAGGGCTTTGACGCTGAGGGTTCGTGGTCCGTGGCCGGGGCGGCGGTGATGGCGGTGGCTGACACGGGCGCTCCAGAGAATGCGGAGGCGAGACGTTTCTGGTGGGCGGCCGGCGTCAACTGGTGCGGGCGCCGGACGGGAGGGGGGGGCACCGCCTTGTGCGGGCGGTGCCCCCGCGGGGCAGCCAGTGCCCCGACCGCGCAGGGGGTTGGCGGCGGGCGGTCGTTCGGGGAACGGTGAGCTGGCTGCGCCGGATGGCTGGCCGACGCTCAGAGAAGCCGTCAGCCAGGGGCCTGGGAGTCCGGGCTGGCGCCCGAGACGGCCTTGGGCGCGAGATCACCTTGGACCGAGCTGGCAGCGCGAGCCTCTGAGGACGAATCCTGCATCAGCGGGCAGGGGCAGCTAGTCCCAGCTGTGGTAGCCGGAGCGGACCCAGCCCTTAACGCCCTTGTGAGGGCCCGAGGTGACCTTGAGGTAGTCCCACGACCACCTGTTGCCGTCGTAACTCTTGAAGCAGTAGAGGAAGGTCTTGGTCCCTTTCGCCAACAGCCCCTTGGACGAGTACGACGTTCCAGGCCCGTTGCGGAGATTGACCGAGTCAGCCCTGACGTGGCCCTTTCGGTCGTATGACAGGCTGCTGCAGCCTGATTTGCCGACGGCGGAGGCGGTGGGTGCTGTCGCGAGCGTGGCACCGGCTGCGGCGGCGAGCGCGATGACAGACGAGGCTGCTATGCGCCCGATGCGACGGGAACGAGGGCGGCGGGAATCGAGAGAGGTAGGCACAGCGTCCTTCGCGGTGAGAGGGGAGTGGTGTGGTGAGAGGCAGCGCGGTCATCCGCCCAGTTGGTAGAGGCCGTCACTGTGGACCCAGCCCCGAGTGCCCTTGGCCAGTCCGCTCTTCGACTTGGCGGACAGTGATGTGTAGTCCCAATTGCCCCGACTGCACAGGATGTTGAGGCGGTCGCCGTTGTAGAGATAGCCGCGGCTGCTGTAGCCGGTGGACGGGCCGGTGCGCAGGTTCCAGCCGTTCGCCTTCACCTTGCCGGCGGCGTTGCTCCAGTTGACGGTGCACTTGCTGTTCTCGCCGACGGCGTGCGCGGCCGGGGCGGTGGTCACGGTCAGGGCGGCAGCGGCCGCGAGGGCGAGCGCGGCCGTGGCGGCAAGTCGAGCGGGAGCACGAAGTCGCATGGGATCCCTTCAATTCATGGGGTCGGGACATGAGTGACGAGGCGAGACGCCCCGCCGGCCGCACGGGTCGCTGCCAGTGCACGGACGGTGGGCATGGCTGTCCGAGGCGCCTGCGGCTCTATGCGGCCTTCCTCCGCCTCCGGCGTGCGACCGAGGCCTGAGTTGTCGTCATGGCATCGCGCCGCAAGGCAATGGATGCAGCGGCAGTGGCTTCGACCTGAATGGCCTCCATGGGAATCGGGCGAAGCGAGACTGCGCGAGACGCGGCAGTGGAGACTCGCACTCGACTCGCCGAGGAGGCACGCACGGTCGCAACCACACCGCAATCAGCGGAAGAGTCGCGCCCGAACATGTTGCCCGCCTTGTATAGAGTGAACCGAGTGCCTATTGCGCTCTATTGAAACACGACTGGGAATACCATTCAATAGGCGGTTGACTGCGACTCGATGAGCGCCACTATGCGGGACATCTGAAGTACTGGCTGCGACGACAAGGCCGACCTGAACCTCTTCGCCAAGGTGCGCCTCTTCTGGCGCCTGCCCTCGGCCCGAGAGGGTGCGGCGAGATCGCCACTCCCGGGACGCGTCGTGCGTCTACGTGGCGACGGCTCAGGGCTATGTGACAACTCATCCGGGGGCCGCACCGAGCACGCCTATGATCGATGCATGCCGTCGCCCCTTCCCACGTCCCTTGCCGTGTCCGACGCCATCACCCACTACCGCCAACTGCGCGAGCTGACCATCGACGAGCTGGCCTACGTGCTCCGGATGCTCGATCACCCGATCTCAGCCGATGCCCTCGCGGAGATGGAGCGATGCGCTCGCCCCGTGACCGTCGACGACCTCGTCGCGATCTCCTATGCGCTCGACACGACCCCCGCGGTGCTGCTGTCGCACATTCCCATCGACATGCCGGAACCCGAGGGGCCCCTGGCCACCGGGCTCCCCGGCGACGTCGACCAGTCCGAGCTCCGCGCCTGGCTTGAGGGGAAGACCATGCTCGACCATGAGTCGCGGGTGGGCTGGTGGAGAGAGCGGGTCGCCCGCCTCAGGGTTCGGTCGGCGCACCACGAGGAACAGCTGCAGGCCGCGTACGCGGAGCTGTGCGAGCTCGGTGACCTGGCGCTCCAGGAAGCAGACGCCCCGCCCGTGCAGCGTCTTCAGTGGCGCATCCAGGACGGCGAGCACGCGCTCAACCAGTCCGAAGTTGCACTGGCGCTGACTGAGCATCGACTCGACAACCTCCGAGAAGGCGCCTGACAGGCTGAGTTCTGGCCAGTCAAAGTCTCCTATTCATAGGCGATTTTGACTGGCCTTCAGTCGTTAGGTGGTACATCCGGTACATCAATCTGCAACACTGGCAGTGTGCTTGTGAATGCCTTCGCAAGTGCTGATGTACGAGAAGCAAGCTCGGAAGTCGGTCAGGTAGTCCTCAAGGGGGCCAGCTTTGGCTCCCGGGCGTGGTCGGGATCCGGGTCTCGGGGACGCAGTGTGGAACTGTGGAGCCGAGACGCCGGTCCCTGTGAAGAGGGCACCACCTGGACACGCAGGACTGAACGAGAGAAAGCGGGGGCGATCATGACTGAGGATCAGCCTCGGTTACCCGAGCGGCCGACACAGGGCCATGCAACAGCTTCACAGGCCGTGCCGCCACGATCGCAGGTTCCGCCCGTTGACGCGGCCGAGCAGTGGGCCGCCGGGTTCCACCAGACGCATCACCGCGAGCCGACGATGTCCGAGTACCAGGCCGCCGTTCATGCCGGACTGATCGCTCCCGAGCGCCGGCCATTGAGAACTCTGGAGCCAAGGAGTTCCTCAGCAACGGCGTTGCCCCCGCCGCGCAGAGCGCCGCGCGCTCGATGCAGCGAGCACCTCGCGTCCGGGACTGGCCAAGCTGAGGGGGCTGGCCACCTTCATCCTTCCCGCTGCGGCGTTCCTGGCGATCATCTCCCTGTTCATGGCGGACGCTTCAGCCATGGGCTTCTCGGTCACCTACTTCAGCGACGAGGCCGGAGGTGAGGGTGGCTTCCTGCTCTTCATCATGCTCGTGACCATCGCTGCCTCTGTCGTGGCAGTCATCCGCAAAGGCGCACTGGTCCCGCATCACCGCCAGAGTTGTGGGCATCGTCGCCGGCCTGATCGGCATGATCGACGGCTTCGGGACCATGGGCTCCGCCAGCGGCACCCGCTACGCCTCCGTCGGGGCGGGCGTGGTGCTCCTGGCGCTGCTGTCGGGCGTGATGCTGGCTGCTGCAGTCCGCATCCTGCTGTCGCCGCGTCAGACGCCTACGATTCCGCCGATGCCACCAGCCCAGCCTCCACAGAGCTGACCGAAACCAACTTTCCAGAACGAACGAAGGAAGAACACCATGAACTCCACCAGGACCGCACGTGCGACGCGGACCAGGACCGCCGTGTCCGCCGCGGCCCTGGCCGCGGGTGCTCTCATGCTCACCGCCTGCAGCGGGAGCAGCGATGCTGCTTCCTCGCCGAGCCCCAGCAGCAGCCAGGCCTCCAGCTTCGACGGTGCCTACATCTCCATCACCGACGGGGCGCGCGGCGGCATCGCCGCAATCGACGGCCATAAAATCACGTACATCAACGTCACCGCTGGCGACCAGCAGTGCCAGCTGACCACGAAGGCCCTCGGCGACATCAAGCACGGCTCGATCGTCAAGGACGGCAAGACCGACAAGGATCAATACCAGGTTCTCTCGACCGGCACGATCAACGACAGCCGGACCAGTGTGCTCTGGGGCGACGTCAACGGCTCCGACCAGACAGGCACTGACCCGGGATCCGGCTCGATCTCGATGTCGGACAGCATGATCACGCTCGGGTATACCTTCGCCTACTCGATCGACCAGGTCCAGCTCATCCCCGCCGACAGCGACCAGGCGAAGGCAATCATGGCCAAGGACTGCAGCCAGCACAGCTGATTGCCGCACCACCCAGGCAGCACAGAACCCCGTGGGTATCACGTCCACGGGGTTCTGTCTTTACTCTGACGCCTGCTCCTGGAGCTGCTGCGCCCGGTACTCCTCAATCGTCTCCGGTGGCCGGCCGCACTTCGGCGCGTGCTGCTCGACGAAATCCAGCTCAGCCCATGCTGCCGACTGCCGGATCCTCGACCGGGCGACCGCGACGAACACCGTGGCACTGATGGCGATGTTGAGCAGACACCACCCAGCCAGCAACGCCGTCAGCGCCACAGACAGACCGTCCTCGATCGCCATGGTGGCCAGCACGACCAAGCCTGCGCTGTTCCCCAAGAGGCCGGCCACGTACCCCTCGAACGTGCCGGACAGGCGCGCCAGAGTCCGCGGCTTGTCGCGGTGCCGCACAGCGCGCTTCACCTCGCCGACGAACACCGCGGTGGCCACGGCCGCCGCGGTGCTCAATGCCAGGTCGCGGATCCCGGTGATCCACCATCGCGCCGAGCACCACCAGCCGCGCGGGAACTCGTCGCGAAGCCTCGATCCGAGCCTCATGCTCTTTCCCTTCTCCTCCTGCCGCTCTCCTCCTGCCGCGTAAAAGACGACGCACCTGGTGAGGACGATCGCAATGGTCGTTCTCACCAGGTGCGTCAGCCTTCCACGCTCGCCCGATCAGTCCTGCGGCTTCTCGCGCCGGCCCCGACGAAGACCACCGGCCGGCCGCCGCTGCGGCTCCGGAGTCTCCACGCTCTGAGGGGCCGGATCGGCAACCCGGCGCCGACGGGGACGAGGATGCGGAACCCGAGCCTGCCGCGGCGAAGGAGCCGGTGCAGGAGCCGACGTCGCTGCCTGCGTCCGAGCCGGTGTCCGCGCACCAGGCGCAGCCGGAGTCTGACCCGAAACCGGAGCGGCCACGGGACGAGGAGCCGACGTTCCGGCTCCCAGCTGCCTCGGAGCCGGGGTGCCCTGAGCGACGCGCGTAGGACGCGTGCTCGGCGCGGCCGGCTGCCCAGAAGCGGGAACGGGAACGAAACCAGAAGTAGTCCCGCCGCTGAAGCCCTGTGGTGCAGCCTGCTGGTTGCTGCCCTGCTGGCTCTGCGCACCCTGGGCACCCGTGCCGAACTGCGTCGGGTCCGTCTGACCGGCGACAGCCTCTCCGCTGGTCTGCCCCTGAGCGCCACCGCGAGAGCTTGGCGGCTCCGTGCGCGAGGCCAGAACCTCGCCAGGGATGACCTTGTTGCCGTCCGAGGTGTACCCGAGGTTCGACAGGCCGCCCTGATTGCTCAGATTCTGTGCCGTCTGCTTGTCCGAGTGCGAGCCGCCCGCTCCGACACTGGCCAGCTGCAGCGGACCGCCCTTGTCGTCGGGACCGTCGCCCTGGCCAGACGCGCCCAGAGCACCAGCAGGACCGCCGCCGCCGGAGCCACCGCCACCAGGACCACCGTCCAGCGCTGGGCTGTTCGGATCGCCCGGGCCACCCTCGCCGCCGCCCTCGAGGGCCAGCGTGGCGTCGCCGTTCGTGCCGCCGGCATTCGTCGACGCCGTCTTGGCCGCAGGCTTGCCCGTGCTCGGAGACGCCGGGCCGCTGGTCTTGCTGTTGAACCCGTTGGCGAGCTTGTTGCCCATGGCCATACCCGCGCCGGCCCCTGCACCTGCGGCCAGAGCAGGCATCAGCCCACCCTTGTCCAGCTTCGGCGCGGTGTTGGTCTCCAGGAACTTGTCCACGAGCTTGGTGACCACCTCGTCCATCGCCTGCAGCACCGTCTTGCGGACCCGCAGCAGAGCGAAGGTGATACCCATGATCAGCAGCGACGAGATGAGCGTCAGGATCACCACGATGATCCCGCCGAGCACAGCGCTGCCCCACAGGCCGCCCGGGCTCATGAAGCTCGACACGGGCCCGGCCATGATGTCCGGCACCGAGATCAGGAACTCCGAGACGAACTGGTAGATGAACAGCGTGACGAGGACCTCCAGGATCAGCGCCATGGAGTAGACGATCACTTTGGCAATCGCCTGCAGCGCGCCCAGCGTCGCGAACGGCACGGCGGCCACCAAGCCGAAGATCCGCTTAACCGAGCCAGCCAGCATGCCGATGGCGTACCAGAAGCCGAGCAGGACGATGGAACCCAGGACCGTGGCCGCGTTGGACCAGTACATAAACTTCGCCGGCCCCGTACCCACCTGGCTGACGGCCATGTGGTTCTCGCGGGTGAAGCCGGACGTGGCGTTGTTCGAGCTGTACATGTTCAGCGAGCTGGGGCTGAAGCCGGTGTTGAGGTAGTTGTACGCCGCCAGGGGAGACAGGTTGCACGAGGAGGGCGTTTTGCCCACCGTGAAGCCGCAGTTGCTCTTCGTCCCGGTCGTCGTGAAGACCGTCGAGTCCTTGCCGGGACGAGAGGAGGTCAGGCCCGTGCCGTCGGTCGAGATCACCGGGTGATCCACCGGTTTCGGCCCCTTCTCCTCACCGAACTGCTCTACGTCGCCGTAGCTGTTCTTGTCGACGAACCAGCTCTTCTTGACGTCCGCGCTCTCGTCCAGCTGCGTGATGGAGCTCTTGATCCCCGACTCGAAGTCGGAGGCTGCTACCTCGCTGCTGGCGATGTACTTGCCGATGATCCCGAAGGTCGAAAACACCGCCTTGAAGTCGTCCGAGGCACCGCCGCCGGTGACGGAGACTGTGCCGTCCTTCCACGCCGCCTCGGCGTCGTTGGCCTTCGTTCCGATATTGATGCCGTTGAACGTCGCCCCGTGAGACTGCTTGTTGATCGCCAGCGCACTCGTGCGCACCGACATCATCGCGTCCGGGTCCGCCTGGTCGCCGTTCCAGGAAACAGTGGCCTGGTCCGGGATCCCCAGACGGTCGTTCATCATCCACGTCTCGAAGTCGACATAGGTGCTCAGCACGACGCGCGTCGGGCCGGCGTGCTGACCAAGAACGGAATCGTCGAATTTTCCGAGCACGCTGGAGTACATCGACCCGACGAGCGGCAGGCCGACGCCGATGAAGACGACGCGCACGATGAGCTTCTTGATCGCCGAGCCCCGGTCCATCTTCTTGAACATGACCAGGCCGATGAGCAGGACGCCGATGAAGATCGGCACGAGCGCCTGCCACGAGATATCGACGAGCAGGCCGTACCAGCCACTGACCCAGTGCTGCAGACCCGAGAGCGCGCCGCCTCCGGTATCACCTCCCGTCATACCCTCGGCAAAAGTCGGATTGACCGCCGCGACCGCGCTGTAGAACCACGTGAAGGGGTTGATGAGCTTCAGGAACTGGATGATGACGTAGAAGAGCGTCCCGACCGCCAGCGCCAGGGCGTAGAGGGTCCAGATGATCGACCCCCCGATCACGCTCACGATCTGGCCGCCGATGCCCGAGGACATCGTGTCCAGGCCAAGGTCGTTGTTGGCCGCCCCGAAGTGCGCGTAGTCCAGCATGCCCGAGTACTTCGCGTTGTCCTTGTCGTCTTTCGCTGCCAAGGTCTCGTACGTGACGGTCTGCGAGGACCCCGAGACCTCGGCGAAGAACCAGCCCACGATGTTGCCCAGGCTGAACTCCACGTCGGCGTAGCCGAGCATGGAACCGCCCGAAGCAGGACTGCTCGTGACCGGCTTCCAGTTCTCGTGCATGCCCTTGTCGTTCTGCGGCGAGTTCTCCTCGCTGAAGTACGAGCTCGCATTCGAGGCCAGCTGGTAGAGGCTGTAGTTGTCGCGCTCCTTCTTGTCGTCCGCGGACGCCGACGAAGAGGTCGCCATCAAGAAGACCGGCACGAGCAGCGCCGCCAGGAGCACGAGGGCGAGCCTGCCCGGGCGGGCTACACCACCGCCGTGGCCGGCCCCGGCACGCAGCCTCGCCACCGCCGTGATCGTCCCGTTCATCGTCTCTCCGCCGCTCCTCGCCCTCGTATCAGTGCTGACCCCGCTCATGCCTTGACCAGTTTCTTCGGCCTGGGCTTCCTCGCTGGCTGCGTCGCGCCGTCCTCGGGTTGCTGCAGGCCCTTCTTGCCGTCGTTGCGTTTGCTCGCGTCGCCCTGGCCCGCGTCAGCCTCACCGTCGCCGGCCTCGCTGTGCTTCCGGATGCTGGTGAGGTTCGCGCCCGGTGCCGGCTTGTCGTGCATGATCGCGTCCATCCGCGCCGCCTCTTCGGCCCTGGCCGCCTCCAGACGGACCTGCCTGCGCTGGGCCTCGCGGTAGGGGTTGATCCCCAGTGCCAGGTCCAGGTGGAAGACCACGTTGGAGACGCCCCGGCGCAAGTACGTGAGGTTCTCGCCCTTGGTCGTGATGAGCTGGGCGAGATCCGGCGGAATCCGCCGGTGCAGCTGCTTCTGGTACTCCACCACCGTGCCGTCGCGCATCGGGCCGAAGAGCGTGTAGTCCGCGGCGTCGAACTTGTTGAAGTCGCTGTCGGCCAGCATCTTGTCGACGTCGTTGTAGCTGTAGACCACCCGGCCGCCGCGCTCGTGCATATGGTCGAACTGGTCCTTGATGTACTTCTTCACCCGGTCGTCGATGTGCTCGGTCCCGTGGATGATCACCGTGTCGCCGAACCCCAGCTTGCCGACGGCGAAGCCGACGATGTTCACCAGCTGCGCCATCGCCACGCCCTTGCCGCGGCGCACGAGCCGCGAGAAGTCGTAGACCACGCGCTGCGAATCCCGGACCCCGTCCACGGCCGAGGCCGTGTGGTTGTTGAACAGGTCGCCGTTGGTGCTCAGCATCGCGTTGGCGATGCCCCTGAGCACGTTGTAGGCGCGCAGCTGGTCCGGGTCGGTCTTGCTGGAGTTCAGCAGTGCCTTGTGCGCGGTTGCCAAGTAGGAGACGAACATCTGAAGACGCGGCACCTGGGTGTGTGGAATGTTCACCACGCGCAGGCGGTGACGCTGCTCCTTGGCGTTGTGCCGCCACATGCCCTGCTCGATGTAGAAGTCGGTCGCGGTGTCTTCGAGGGCGCTGCGGATGATCGAGCCGATCGCTCCGTCGCTGGTCTCGTAGAGCTGCTCGAACATCAGCTTGAGCTTCTCCATCTGGGCGGAGAAGACCGTCAGCTCGTCCTCCTCCTCGCCGAACATCTCGAACATGTTCACGTCGCCCTGATTCAGGTCCACGCGCGAGGTGAGCCGCTCGAACTTCGGGCCGAGCTTGTCGAGGTTCGCTCCGTCGAGGATGAGGTGGACGACTTGGCCGTTGTTCAGCAATGCCGCCTGCGAGATCTTCGAACACCACATGTTGGCCACCCGCTGGCGGTCCAAGTACTCGCTGAGCGTGGCGTCGGCGACGATCGCGTGGTGGTCGTAGGCGTTGACGTCCATGAGCACGGCGCTGTTGTTGACGTCGCCGACCATGTAGCCGACGTACTCGCCGCCTGGGTCGTTGAGGCCATTAGTCACCAGCGAGTACGAGCCGGCCAGCTCGGTCGAGGTGAAGTGGAAGCCCTTGCCCTTCTTCTTCTCGGTGTTCTTCCACAGGCCCGAGAGCTCCTGGCGCTGCTCGCCGGCGTAGGGCGCAGCCTTCAGCGTGCCGAATCGGTCGATGTACAGACGCGTGACCCGGTCGATCGTGTCGTCCAGGGTCGCCAGATCAGGGGCCTTGAGGAAGAGCCGGTTGTGCACCGAGAGGTAGCTCGCACCGTCCTGGATCTCGCCGATCGTGATCCCGAGGTCACCGGAGATCTTCGCGGCCTTGCGCTTGGAGGAGGTCGTGCCCGTCTCCTCCTGCTCGTTCGCATCCAGCCGGTCCAGCTTCTCCGACTGCTTGGTGTACGAGTCGATCCACTTCTCATCCATCCGCTTGACCTGCTCAAGCACGACGGCGGTGACCCGCTCGTCCAGGCCGTCCGGGATCCGGTCGATACCCCAGAAGGCGCCGAAGTTGTCGTGCGCGGCGTCGTCGTGGAAGTACGCCAGGAGGCAGGCGACCGAGCCGTCGACCTCGAAGTAGTCGGAGCGGAAGAGGTACTTCTCCTTCGGCTTCAGCGCGAGCAGGTGAGGGTAGGCGTCGAACGTGCCCTGGAGGTGCTTCACCTCCAGGCGGCGCTGCCACCAGTTCTTCTTCGGCTCGGCGGCCTCATCGGCGCCGCCGCCCGCCGGCGCAGCGTCCTGCACTCCCTCAGCCTGGGCAGCACCGTCCGCGCGCGGATCATCGACCACAAGCTCCGCGGTCTCATTCGTCTGGTCAGGCTTCTTTCCCGGAATGCCGAGCTGTGCCCGGACTTTCGTCATCAGCGCCATGATGTCCCTCGGTCCTCGTCGTGGTGGTCGGCCTGGCGCTGGTCAGTTCAGCGACGCCTTGAGATCGAGCAGTTCGTCGTCGATGCCCTGGTAGAAGACCCGGAGCATCGGCAGGGCCTCCTCGCGGTCGAGCATCGTGGCTTCCTTGATCATCAGAGTCGAGCCGCCGACCTCGGCCTGGAGGACCTGGTGCCCCTTGCGCAGTGCGCCGGCGTTCTTGCCCTTGAGCAGCATGTACTGGTGGATCGAGGTGAACTTCCCGCCCACGTGCTGCGTGAGAATGTCGTACTGCTCGTTCTGCAGCTCGATCAGATCGGGATCGCGGACCTGCAGGGCCTGGTTGCGCCGTTCCAGGTTCGCCACCTGGTGGTAGACCCGCTGCGGCGCCTTCATCGTGATGAAGCTGTGCTCGCAGGCCGTCTCGACCTTGCGCCAGAAGGAGTCGACCCGGTCGAGGATCCCGACCCGGTCCTCGTCGAAGACCAGATAGCTTGCCGAGCCGACGACCAGATAGACCTGTCCTTCACCGCCGTCGGAGAATCGGATCAGCCCGTCCTCGTCGATCCCGTCGATGCCGACGATCGAGTAGAAGTCCGTGGGGTTCGAGCTGCGGCGCGTAAAGACGTGACGGGCCTTCCGGGGCAAATAGGCAAGGAAGGCCGGCACCCGCATGATGCGCAGCTCCTTCGTCTTCATCAGCCCGCCGAAGTAGGCGATCGCCGACAGTCCCCAAAGGACGAAGAACGTGATGGAGACTGGGCCCGAGCTCGCGACGAACGTCGCCGTGCTGAACCACAGCAGGGCGAGGATGCCGCCGCCGAAGAAGAGCAGCTGCTTGATCGGGGAGGGCTTGGCCGCCCAACCTCCCTTGCTCAGCGTGATCTCGTGGTCGAGGAAGCTCCTGTTCAGCGAACTCGGCACCTTATAGGATGGTTTCGCCATGAATCTCTCACCCCCCTGCGACCTCAATGGCCATTGCTCGGTCTATCAAAAAGCCCTGATACGTGAGGCGTGTAGATGGCATACTATCTTAGGTTGGTCATTCGGATCGAGAAAAAAGGGGCTTGAATGGCGACTCGCGGGCGGTCGGACAATAAGCGGCGCGGGGACTCGCGGGAGCGGGTGGGGGGGGACGGGCGCGAGGCCCGCCGCGCCGCGACCGGGCGCGCCCCCCCCCCCCCCCCCACAACGGGAACACGAAG
>NZ_JBHYIG010000159.1:0-22156 GCF_042740015.1 Streptomyces sp. NPDC059037 | reverse complement strand
CCCCGGGCCGCCCGTGCCTGCCGGGGGGGGCGGCCGGCGGGGTCCCCCCCGGCGGGCCGCGGGGTGGGCGGGCCGGGGGGGGCGCGCCCGGCGGGGACCGCGACGACCAGTGGTCGTCGGAGGTGGCGAGCTGGTACGTGGGCACCGCGCTCGCGAAGCGGCGCAGCCCGGGGAGGGTGCCGCTGGTGGGTTCCGCCGCGCCGGCGACGGGGGACACCGACGCGACGGAAGTCTCGGGGGCGGGGCGTACCTCGTCGAACCAGTACGAGTCGCCCTGCCAGGGGGTGGTCGGCAAGGGGGCGCGACGGACGCGCTCCCCTTCGTGGAACGCGGCCCAGTCGACGTTCGCGCCGCGCAGCCGCAGCGTGCCGACCGCCTGCCGCACCCGCCGCCGGGCGTCGTCGCCGCGCCGCAGCGCGGGTACGAAGGTGGCGTCATCGCCCAGGCAGCGGCGGCCGAGCGAGGTGAGGATGGGCGCGGGGCCGATCTCGCAGAACGTCTGGAAGCCGTCGGCGTGCAGGGCCGTGACCGTGTCGGCGAAGCGGACCGCGCCCAGGGCATGCCGCACCCAGTACTCGGGGCCGACCTCGGCATCGGTCCAGTACGTCCCCGTGAGGTTGGACACCAGCGGCAGCTTCGGCCTGGCGTAGGAGAGCGACTGAAGCGTCTCGCGGAACCGGTCCACCATCGGGGTGAGCAGCGGCGAGTGGAAGGCGTGCGACACGGTGAGCCTGCGGCCCTTGACGCCCTGGCTCTCCAGCGCGGCGCATACGGCGCTCACATCGGCGTCGGCGCCGGAGAGCACCACCTCGTCGGGCGCGTTGACGGCGGCGACCGACACGGTGGCGGAGTGGGTCCCGATGGCGGCACGGGCGGTCGCCTCGTCGCAGCGCAGGGCGACCATCACGCCGCCGGCCGGCAGCGCGGACATCAGCCGCGCCCGCGTCACCACCAGGCGTGCGGCGTCGGTGACGCCGAAGACGCCGGCGACGCAGGCCGCCGCGATCTCGCCCACGCTGTGCCCGGCGAGCGCGGCCGGCGCGGGACCCCAGGCCATCATCATCTTGGCCAGCGCGTACTCAAGCGCGAACAGCGCCGGCTGGGTGTAGCGGGTGTCGTCGATGGGGGTGTCCTGGCCGTCGGCGGGCCACATGACGTCGCGCAGCGGACGGTCGAGCTCCGCGTCGAGCGCTCGCTCGGCCTCCTCGAACGCGGCGGCGAAGGCCGGCTCGGCGAGCAGCTCCTGCCCCATGCCGGCGTACTGGGCGCCCTGGCCGGTGAACAGCCAGGCGGCCTTGCGGTACTTGTACGCGGGGAGGGTGTCGGTCGCGATGGCCGGGCTCGTGCGGCCCTGGGCGTAGACGTCAAGCTGGTCGGCTAGCTCGTCGACCGAACCGGCCACGGCGGCAAGGCCGGTGGCCTGCCGGGCGCGCCCGACGTGCGTGGTCCAGCACAGGTCGGCGAGGTTAAGGCCGGGCTCGCGGCGCAGGTGGCGTACGTACCGGGCGGCGAGTTCGCGCAGCGCGGGCTCGGTGCGGGCCGACGCGAGGAACAGGCCGTACGGGCGGGTGGTCGCCGTGTCGCTCCCCGGTAAGCCGCTCTCCGGTCCGGCGCCGGTCGGTGCGGGCGCCGAGGTGACGACCGCGTGCGCGTTGGTGCCGGAGACCCCGAAGCTGCTGACGCCCCCGATGCGGGTCTCGCCGCGCTCGGGCCAGGCGCGCAGCTCCCCTGCGACCTCCACCTTGAGGCGGTCCCAGGCGATGTTGGGGTTGGGCTCGTTGAAGTGCAGGCTGGGCGGTATCTCGCCGTGCTGGAGCGCCAGCACCAGTTTGACCAGGCCCGCCACGCCGGCGGCAGGCTCCAGGTGGCCGATGTTCGTCTTGACCGTGCCCACCAGGAGCGACGCGTCGTCGGCCCGGCCCCGGCCCAACACCGCGTCCAGGGCCCGCAGTTCGATCGGGTCGCCGAGCGAGGTGCCGGTGCCGTGCGCCTCCACGTAGTCCACCTGGTGCGGCTCCACGCCCGCCTGGGCGATGGCGGCACGCAGCATGTCCTGCTGGGCGGCGGGGTTGGGCACGGTCAGGCCGCTGGAACGGCCGTCGTGGTTGACCGCCGTGCCGCGTACGACGCCGAGGATGTGGTCGCCGTCCGCGAGCGCGTCCGAGAGACGGCGCAGGACGACCACGGCGGCGCCCTCGCCCCGCGCGTATCCGTCCGCGTCGGCGGAGAAGCTCTTGCAGCGCCCGTCCGGGGACAGCGCACGGAACTTGCTCATCAGCACGAAGCCGTACGGCGCGAGCATCAGGTTCACGCCGCCGGCCAGGGCCATGTCGCACTGCCGCAGCCGCAACGCCTGGCACGCCTCGTGCAGCGCGACCAGAGAGGAGGAGCAGGCGGTGTCGAGCACCTGGCTCGGACCGCGCAGACCGAGCGAGTAGGAGATGCGTCCGGCCAGGAAGCTGGGCTCACCCACCAGTTGGTAGGCGTCGACGTCGTTGACATCGCCGATCTGCTGACGCAGCCGCACATAGTCGGTGGTGCTGACACCGAGGTAGACGCCGGTCCGGCTGCCGTCGAGGGCGTCCGGTGCGTAGCCGGCGCGCTCCAGCGCCTCCCAGGTCACCTCAAGCGCGATGCGGTGCTGCGGGTCCATGCCCCGTGCCTCGCGGGGCGTGATGCCGAACACCTCGGGTTCGAAGCGGTCGACGCGGTCGATGAATCCGCCGCGGACCGTGTACGCCTTCCCCGGCACATCGGGGTCGGCGTCGTAGAACGGCTGCGCGTCCGCCCGGTCGCCGGGAAACTCCGACGTGGCGTCCACGCCGTGGCGCAGCAGGTCCCAGAAGTCCTCGGGGGTGTTCGCGCCGCCGGGGAACCGGCAGCCCATGCCGACGAGCGCGACGGGCTCGTCGAGCCAGGAGTCGCGGCTGGTGGAGAGCCGCTCCTCCAAGCGCTCGATCGTACGCACCGCAGTGACAAGGTGCTTGCGGTAATCGGGGTCCTTCGACTGGCCTTGCATCGTCATAACACCTCGTTCAGCAGAGCCTCGGAACGGGCAATCCGGTCCAGCAAGCGGTTGGCGAGATCGTCGTCGGACAGCTCGGCGAGGCCGTCGTCCTGGTCCTCCTCCGGCTCGGTGCCGAACGTCTCGGTGGGCACGGCGGTCGGCGTGTCGATGGGCAGGGTGGTGGGCTCCGGGGACGGTGCCTGCGGCGGCACGGCCGCCACCGGCCCGGAATCCACCAGGCCCACGAGGTCGAGCAGATGGTCGGCGAGCGCACGGGACGTGGGCTGCTCGAACGTGAGGGTGGGCTCAAGATCGAGGGCGAGGAGACGGCCGAGCTCCTCCATCAGCGCCACCGCCATCACCGAGTCCAGGCCCAGCTCGAAGAACCCGGTGCCGGGGTCGACATCGGCACCGGCCGACTCGCCGAGCACCTCGGCGACGGCGGCCAGCACCCGGGTGAGCATCAGCTCCGGCCGCAACTCGGCGGGCAGCGAGCGCACTTCGGCGACCAGCGGCGGCACAGGACCGGTGTCCGGGGCGGTGACCGGGGCAGTGACCGGGGCGGTGTTCGCCGGAGCGGCGGGGGCCGGCGCGGGCGCCTGTCGTGGTGCGGCGGGGGCGGCCGGGGCCTGGTCCTTGCCGCCGGTTCGGTCGTCGTGGATCCAGTGCCGCCGCAGTTGCCACGCGTACGCCGGCAGCGAGACGACCGGCCTGCGGCCGCCGAGCAGCGCGGCGAAGTCGACGCGGCAGCCGCGTACGTGGAGTTCGGCGACGCGGTGCGCAAGGAGTTCCTGGTCCTCGACGCCGTCGGTGGCGGACCCCGGCGGAGTCCAGGCGGTCAACCCGGCGGCTGCCGAGTCGTCGAGGCCGACGCCGAGCACCGTGTCGATGCCGCGTTCGCCGAGCAGCGGGCCAACCTCCGGGCGCCAGGCGGCAGTTCGGCCTGCCGTCGGCGGAGTCCAGGCGGACAGCGCCTCCGGTGAGTCGTCGGCGGCCACGGAGTCGAGGAGTACGGCGCAGCCGGGGATGCCGGTAAGACGCACGTCCGCGTGGCCGGCGACCGCCCGCACGGCGGCGCGCTCGTCGAGCAGGCCGCCCGCGCAGGCCGCGGCGATCTCACCGATGCCGCGACCGACGACGGCGCCCGGGTGCACGCCATGGGCCCGCCACAGCGCGGTGAGCGCGAGTTGCGCGGCAAGCACCCCGACCGGGTCGGTGATCGGGCCGACGCCCGCACGCTCGTGGAGCACCGCCCGTGCCGACCGGCCGAGCAGCGCCTCGGCCTCGGCGTCCACCGCGTCAAGCGCGGCGGCGAAGGCCGGTTCCGTGGCTTCCCAGTGCCGCCACGGCAGCGCGGGCACCTCCTCGGTGTAGACCAGCGCGAACGGCCGGTCCTCCCCCGGTGCGGTACTGCCCGCGTGCACGCGGGGCGCCGGGCCGTCCGCGGTGCCGTCGGCGTAATCGGCCAACGCGGCGCGCAGCTCGTCGCCGGTGCGGCCGACGAGAACCAGCCGGTGCTCCAGGTGGCCGCGGCGGGCTCCCGCCGTGTGGCACACGTCGGCCACGGTGGCGGCGTCCGCGCCGGTGAGGCGGGCGCGCATCCGGTCGGCGGCGGCGCGCAGCGCGGGTTCGGCGGCGGCGGAGAGCGCGAGCACCGCCGGACGGCGGCCGTCCGGGGCCACCGGGTCGGCCACCGGGTCGGCGCCCTCCAGCACGATGTGGGCGTTGGTGCCGGTGAAGCCGAAGGCGCTGACGCCGGCGATCCGTCGGCCTTCCGGCCAGTTCTGGCGCCGGTCGGTGACCCGTACCGGCAGCGTCGCCCAGTCCACCTGCCGGTTCGGTTCGCCCAGGTGGAGATGGGCCGGGATGGTGCCATGGTGCAGGGCGAGCGCGGTCTTGATCAGGCCCGCGATACCGGCCGCCGCCTCCAGGTGCCCGATGTTGGTCTTGACCGAGCCGGTGAGCAGCGGCTTGTCGGCGGGACGTCCGGTGCCCAAGGCGCCTGCCAGCGCGGCGAGTTCGATGCCGTCGCCGAGCCGGGTGCCGGTGCCGTGCGCCTCCACGTACGCCACGTCGGCGGGCTCGACACCGGACCGGACCAGCGCGTCGGTGATCACCTCTTCCTGGGCCTCGCCGCTGGGGACGGTCAGACCGCCGCTTGCGCCGTTGTGGTTGACGGCGCTGCCGCGCAGCACCGCGTACACGCGGTCGCCGTCCGCCCTGGCCTGGGCGAGGGTCTTCAGCACGACGGCGCCCGCGCCCTCGCCGCGCCCGTATCCGTCGGCTTCGGCGGAGAAGGTCTTGCAGCGCCCGTCCGGGGCGAGTGCCCCCGCCGCCGACATCGCCAGGTAGACGCTGGGGTTGGCGATGACGTTGGAGCCGCCGGCGACGGCCAGGCGTGCCTCACCGGCGCGCAGTGCCTGGCAGGCCAGGTGTACGGCGGTCAGCGAGGACGCGCACGCGGTGTCCACGGCGATGCTCGGGCCGCGTACGCCGAGGAAGTAGGAGAGCCTGCCCGCGGTGCCGGAGAAGGAGTTGCCGGTGCCGTAATAGGTGTCGATGTTCTCGTTCTCGCGCGTCACCACCTGCATGTAGTCGGTGGTGTTGAGCCCGACGTACAGGCCCACACGGGTGCCGGCAAGCTCGTCGACGCGTGCTCCCGCGTCGTCCAGGGCCTCGTACGCGACCTGGAGGAACAGCCTCTGCTGCGGGTCCATGCTGCGGGCTTCGCGCGCCGAGACACGGAAGAAGGCGTTGTCGAAGCCGTCGATCCGGTCCAGGAACGAGCCGCGCCGGGTGGCGATCGTGCCGGGGGTGACCGAGCCCTGGGCGAGCATGGCCGCGGCGTCGAAACGGTCGCTCGGCACGTCCGAGCTGGCGTCCACGCCGTCGGTGAGCAGCCGCCAGAACGCATCCGGGCCGTCCGCGCCGGGCAGCCGGCAGGCCAGCCCGACGATGGCGATCGGCTCGGCGGCATCGACACGGGGCACGATTGCGGGAGCGGCCGCGGCCGGGGCCATCGGGGTGGGGGCGGTGACGGGGGCCGGTTCGGGCAGCGGTTCGGGCCGCGTTTCGGGCACCGACTCGGGTTCCGGGGCGGCCTCCGGGGCGGCCTCCGCGGCGTGGGTCGGCTCCTCGTCGCCGATCAACGTGCTGATGTGGTCGGCGAGTTGGGCGATGGTGGGGTACCGGAGCCCGGCCGCTTCCTCAAGGCTGATGTCGAAGTGCCGCTCGATGGCCCGTACGAAGTCGTTGAGCGAGAACGAGTCCATGCCGAGCTCGAAGAAGCCGCGCTGGCGCGGGACTCGGTGCTCGGAGTCGTGCCCGATGGCTTCGGTATACAGGCGGCTGATCTCCACAGCGATCCGCTCATGCCGACCGGCTGCGGCGCCGGGGCGGTTGGCGGGGGCCGGGGCTGTCGGGGCTGGGGCTGGGGCAGCCGTGGCCGCAGCCACGGCCGGGGCTGAGACGGCCGGGGCCTGGGCCTGCGCCTGCGCCGGGGCCGGGACTTGGGCCTGAGCCTGCGCCTGGGATGGAGCCACGGCCGGTGCCTGGGCCGCAGCCACGGTCGGGACCTGAGCCTGGGCCGGGACCTGGGCCTGCGCCACAGCCGGGGCCGCGGTCGGCGCTGAGACCGCCGGGGCCTGAGCCTGAGCCGGGACCGGGACCGGGACCTGTGCCTGCACCTGCGCCACAGCCGGAGCCGGAGCCACAGCCGGACCCGCGGAAGGCAGCTCAGCCCCCACCTCGCCCCCCGCCGAAGCCGACGCCACCGCTGCCGCGCGGGCAGCCGGGGCCACCGGCGCCGACGATGTGGCCGGTACGGCGGCGGCCTGCCCCGCCGGTGGCGCGGCGGCCGTGGTGAGTGTCGTCACCGGCCGACCGGAAGCGTCGTACAGACGGACTTCGGCGGTGAGTCCCCCGCTCTCGGGCGACGTGCCGCCCTGCGTGCCACGGGCGACGCCGGGGAGCCAGTACGAGTCCCCCGCCAGCGGCAGCGGCGGCAGCGGGAGGTAGCGCCGCCGCCCGGTGACCCGCGACCACTCCACGGGGACTCCCGCGACCTGCAGTCCGGCCAGCGCGCGGGCCAGGCCGATGTCGGCGGGCTCGTCGCGGCGCAGCGAGGACACGACAGGGCCGCCGCGTCGGCGGTGCTCAAGCGCGGCCCGCAGCGGCCGGTCGAGCACGGGGTCCGTGCCGACCTCGATGAACGCCGCGTCGCGCTCGGCGAGCAGGCGGTCGACGGCCGGCCAGAACTGGACACGGTCGCAGAGACCGCGGGCCCAGTACCCGGCGTCGGTGACCGGCGCATCGAGCTCCGGGGCCACGCCGGACAGCAGGGTGATCTCCGGCGTGCGCGGGGCGAGATGGCTCAGCCGGCGGGCCAGGTCATCGGCGTACGGGCGCATGGCCGGGGTCTGGAGGGCGCGGTCACCGGGCAGTGGCGTGCAGCGGGCGCCGCGCGCCTCCAGCGCGGTGGTGACCCGGCGCACCGGCTCGGCCGGACCCGAAATGACCACAGAGGCGGGTCCGTTGACCGCGGCGAGGGAGACCTCTCCCCCGAGGTCGTCGAGGAGCGGCAGCACCTGCTCCGCCGGAAGCTCGACGGCCACGGTCCGCCCGGAGCCCGCCGCGCCGAGCAGCAACCGGCCGCGGTGTACGACAAGTTCCGCCGCGTCGGGCAGGGTGAGTGCGCCCGCGACGACCGCGGCGCAGATCTCACCGGCGCCGTACCCGACCACGGCGTCCGGCCCGAGACCGTACGAGGACCACAGCCGGGACAGGCCGAGTTGAACGGCGAAGGCGATCGGCTGAGCGAGGTCGAAGTCCGCAGGGCCGCGGTCTTCGGTGCGGCGCAGCTCGGCCATCAGCGACCAGTCCGCGTGTGCGGCGAAGAGCGCGTCGCATGCGTCGAGCGTCTCGGCGAAGACCGGATGGGACTCGTACAGATACGGGTCGAGACCGACGCCGGACGGCAACTGCGGGCCGCTGTCCGGGAAAGCGTGCACGATCGGCCGGTCGCCGCCGTCGATGACGTCGCCCGTGATGACGGCCGGCGCTTCCCGCCCGGCCAGGTGGGCGTCGAGCGCGTCGGCCAGCTCCGCACCCGTACGGCCGACGACGGCGATGCGGTGTTCGTGGTGGGTACGGCGGGCGGCGGCGGTGTGCACCAGGTGCGGCAGCTCGGCCGTCGGCAGCGTGCGGATCCGGTCGCGGTAGGCGGCGGCCTGGCTCCGCAGCGACTCCTCCGTGTGCCCGGAGACCGTGAGGATCGGCAGCGGGCGGCCTTCCGATGCCGCAGGACCCCCACCGGCGTACGACGCGGTGGCTCGCGTGGGCGGGGGACCCAGGAGAACGTGCGCGTTGGTGCCGGAGAGGCCGAAGGCGCTGACTCCGACCAGTGGTTGGTCACCCAGGGGGCGCAGCGGCGTGAGCTCCGTGGCGACCGCGAGACCGGACGCGGCCCAGTCGATCTGCGGCGTGGGCCGGTCCAGGTTGATCTGCGGCGGAACAATGCCCTTGCGGGCCACCAGCACGGCCTTGAGCAGCCCGGCGATGCCGGCGGCCGAGTCCATGTGCCCGAAGTTGGCCTTGTGCGAGCCGACGAACAGCGGCCGTCCCGCGGGCCGTTCCGCGCCGATGACAGCGGCGAGCGCGCCCAGCTCCATCGGGTCGCCCAGCGGCGTTCCCGTGCCGTGCGCCTCCACGAAGTCGACCTGGTCCGGCGTGCGGCCCGCGTCGCGCAGTCCGGTGCGTAACAGGTCTTGCTGCGCACCGGCGTTGGGCGCGGTGATGCCGGCGCTCCGGCCGTCGTGGTTGAGGGCGCTGCCGTGGATGACGGCCCAGATTCGGTCGCCGTCCGCGACGGCGTCCGCGTAGCGCTTGAGCACCACGACGCCGCAGCCCTCACTGCGGATCACGCCGTCGGCCGAGGCGTCGAAGGGGCGGCAGACGCCAGTGGGCGAAAGGGCCGAGACCTTGCTCATGAAGACGCCGAGTTCCGGGGTCAGCATCAGGTTCACGCCGCCGGCGAGCGCCGCGTCGCACTCGCCGCCGCGCAGCGCGCGGGTCGCCAGGTGCACGGCCGCGAGCGAGGAGGAACAGGCGGTGCTGAGCATCAGGGTGGGGCCGTGCAGGCCGAACGTGTAGGAGATGCGGCCGGAGCCGAAGCTGAACTCCTTGCCGCTGGCGTAGTAGGGGCTGATCGCGCCCGTGCCCGACGTCTTGGCGTGCAGGACGGTGTAGTCCATGGCCAGGATGCCCATGTAGACACCGGTGCGGCTGCCCTCCCAGCGCTCGCGCGGGATGCCGGAGTCCTCCATGGCGGCCCAGGACGCTTCGAGCAACAGCCGCTGCTGCGGGTCGATTTCGTGGGCCTCGCGCGGCGAGATGCCGAAGAAGTCGGCGTCGAACCGGTCGACGCCGGGCAGGAAGGAGCCCTGGGCGCAGTAACTGGTGCCTGGATTACGGGGGTCGGGGTCGTGGAAGCGGTCGCCCCAGCGGTCCTCGGGCACCTCGGTGACCGTGGTCCGACCGCCCGAGATCAGATCCCAGTAGCCGTCCAGGTCCACCACTCCACCGGGGAACCGGCATCCCACCCCGACGATCGCGATGTCGGTGGTGGAGTCATCGTGTCCGTGGCGCACCGGTACTCCTCTCGCTGGGACCAGCTGGGGGACGGGCGGTTCAGCACAGTGAATTAATTCACCGGCGAATGAAGTCTACAGCGGGTGAGTTCACTGTCAAGGGACGACCGACGGCCGCAGGCGGCGCGCGGCGGGGCCTGGCGGGCGAGCACCGCCGGACCACCAGACCAGCACCAACTGGCGCCAACAGGCCGCCCGGCAAGAGGAGTTACCGATCAAGAACGCCGCGGAGCCGCCGCGGTCGAGAGGCGCGAGGAAACCGGAAACGCGGCGGAGAGAATTAACCGACCCACTAGTCGGTTTCCGTACTCACTAGTCAGTTCTGTCAGATCCGCAGGGCGTTGACACATGTTCACATTCCGGTGCGCTCGACGTGCACCCCGCCATATCGCGCCACCGTCTCCGCTATCGGCGAACCGTAGTGCACTCACCAGGTCAGCGGGCAACTTGACCATGGTTCCCGACCACCCGATGAAGCGGCGCAAGGACGGGTTTTTCGCCTTTCTTTGTTGCGTAAGCCGTGGCGGTTGTGCCCCATGGCGTCGACCGCACCGTCTGTGAGATGGTCGTTGAAAACGATTGCAGGACACACGAAAACGCACATTTCCAAGCGCGCATTGCTGGCCTGTCGGGGGTTCACCAGTGAAGTTAACCAACCGGATAACGTGCATCCGTTATGTGCCCGGCGCGGGATTGATCGCCGGTGACGTAGCGGGCTGCCTGCACCTGCTCAACGACGACTTACAGCCGCAACTGTCCTCTCCGGTGATCCAAGAGGGTCAGCCGATCCGCAAAGTCATCGTCCGGAACGACTACGCAGTGGGGATCGACCGACGCGGCGATCTCGTGCAGTGGTCGCTCGACACCCTGGACATGAGCAACTTCCTCGACCTGCGGGCCATGTGTGCCGGACTCGGCCGGCCCGCCGACACCGAAACCGCCGAAACCACCGGACCCACCGGACCCACGGCCTCCCCCGGAGCCCCGTGGATGTCCCCGTGGGGCGGGCGTATCTACACCGGCGACGCATGGGGCAACCTGCTGGCCCTGGACGGCGCGTCACTCTCCTTGGATGAGGTGCTGCCCCCCACCGGCGGGGGGCGCACCACGTCCCTGTGCTCGGACCATCCGAGCGTGCACATGCTCTCCCACGGCACCCACGAGGTGTTCCTCGGCTCCCTGGCCACCATGGAGTTCACCCCTGTACCGGCCCTGAAGCAGGGCCGCGTACGGAGCATCCACTACGACGCACGCCATGACCGGTTCTGGGTGGTGGGAAATGACGAGAGCGCCCCCTTCGGGCAGCGCGACGTGGTGGTGCTGATCACGCTGGACGGCTCGGTGGAGTACACGATGCCGTTCTTCCGCTACGGCGTCGAGTTCCTGGAGTTCTCCCCGGACGCGGCCACGGTCTACGTGGGAAGCACCGGGGGTGAGCTGCAAGTCGTCGACAACAGCCGGGCCCGCCCCAGACTGCGGGAGACCGTGAGCGGCTTCCCCCACCAGCTGACGGACGCCACCGTCGGCCTGGACGGCAGTGTCTTCGTGCTCACGCTCTCCGGCGAACTCGTGCGGATAGACGCGGATCTCGACTGCGTGCAGTCGCGGGCGCCGGTCCTGCGCCAGGGCGCGTCCGACCTGTCCCTCGCGCCGGACGAGGAAGACCGGTTGTACTGCGCCACCGACGACGGTGTCGCGGTACTCCGTCTGCTCCCCTCCGTCCCGGGCGGGAGCCGGGGGACGGGCACCCGTGTCGGCGCGCCGCGGCTGAGCGAGTTAGAGCACCACCCCACCCGCTTCGGTGCGACCCGGCGGGTGGTCGCGGTACCGAGCGGTTATGTCGGGATCGGTCAGAAGGGTGTGGTCTTCCGCTCCGACTGCACCGGCAAGCTGCTGTGGCACGTGGACCTGGACGACTTCGGATTCTGCCTGGCCGCCTCCACCGACCACCGCCGGCTGCTCGTGGCCACCGGCATGGGCGGTGTGGAACTGGACTCCGACACCGGCGCCGAGATCGCGCGGCTCTCCCTGGACGGGGTGCCGCTGACCGCTTCCTCCTACGGCCCCGCGGGCGAACGGATCCTGGCCAACCAGAACGGCACGGTGTGCGCCTTCGCCGCCGACTCCCTCGACGAACTGTGGTGGATCGAGACCAGCGAGCGCATCCACCGCATCTGGTCGCAGGCGGGCACCGTCTACGTCTGCGGCACGGGAGGACTGCTCGCGTTCCATCCCGGCGAGGGACGGCTCACCGGCTCGTGGGAGTGCGGCCCCTGCGTCCCCACCGCCGCGGCCGTCACCGCCGACCGGGTCCACCTGGCCTGCGACAACGGAGAGCTGCACACCTACGACTTCGACGGCAGGCAGCTCGGCGTGGTGGGTCAACTGCCGGACCTGCCGCACGTCTTGACCACGCTCCCGAGCACCGACGACAACGTTTACCTGGTGGCCGGCGGACGCGGGGGTTACCTGTCCACCTTCGCGGCGCCCCAGGCCGGACCTCCGATCCGGCTCCGCGACACCTATCTCGCCCGCCGGTCCGGTCAGTCGTTTCAGCTGCATCTCGAATAGGCCGGTACGTCAACCGGGCGGGTACAGGCCGTATGCCCGCCGAACTGCCCCGCGTGCCAGGCGCCCCACGCGGGGCGGAACGGTGAAAGTTTCACCACACACATATCAAACAGGTCAATCGCAGAGGCGAACGCACAGGCTCAGGTATGCACCGTGATTCCGCGCGGTACGGTCGGACTCATATACTTCCAGTATTCTCCGGAGGGTTCACGGTGCCGAACACATCCCATGAAACGAGCCCGACGCCCCCTCGTCGGGCGACGGTCCGCGGCCCGTCGAGGCCGGGCCGCGTCGGACGGCGCCCGGGCGAGACACAGAGCCGTCAGGCGATTCTCCAGTCCGCCCGTGACCTCTTCGCCGAGCAGGGGTACGCGGGCACCACGGTGCGTGCCATCGCCCGCCGCGCCGGCGTCGATCCCGCCCTGGTCCACTACTTCTTCGCCAACAAAGAAGGCGTCTACGAGGCGGTGGTGCACGACGCCGTCGGCCTCATGGACGTACTGGAATCGTTCATCCCCGGGAGCAAGGAGAAGCTGGCCGAGCGGCTTGTCCCGGCCTATCTGGAGCTGTGGGAGGGCGAGAACGGCGACTCGCTCGCGGCCATCTACCGCACCGCCATGGCCCGCGGCGTGAGCGACGATCCGCTGGTCGCGTCCCTCAACCCGGATCAGCTCATCGCCCAACTGGCCGACACCATCGGGGGTTTCGGATCCCAGCTGCGCGCCGCCCTGATCCTGTCCCAGCTGCACGGCGTCGTGGTGCAGCGGCACATCCTGAAGCTCGACCCGCTCGCCTCCGCCAGTCTGAGCCAGGTGACGAGCTGGCTGTCCCCCTCGATCGACGCCCTGGCCAATCCCTGAGCGAGCGTCACCCGAGGATCTGCTTCAACTCCGCACTGCCGGGAGGCTATTGGCAGTGCAACCGGAAGGTCTGACCGCTGCCCCGGCGCAAGTACGTGTCGCGCACGCGGGTGGGCGGGCCGTCCGGCTCCACCCGGTAGTTCGACAGATAGCCGCCCCTGCCGCCGATCACCAGATGCGGCTCGCAGGTCTCCGACCGGGCGGACACCAAGGTCCGCGGCACGTCCGGCAGGTTGTCCACCACGCCGAGCCGTGCGCCCGTCGCCTGGTCGTAGGTGTGCATCTCACCGTCCGCGGTGGCCACATGGACCCGCCCGTCGGCGACGAGGGCCGCGGTCGCGTTCTTGAGATCGCCGCCCCAGCTCCGGCTGATCTCGCTGCGTTCGGCCGAGATCTCCAGCAGGCGTTCTGACGTGAGTACGTAGATGGCGCCGCCCTGAGTCCAGATGTGCCGGGGCGCCGACCCGACGCTCAGCCACGCCAACTCGGTCTCCGCGTCCGGGGCGTAGGCGCACAGGACCCCCTCGTTGTTGCCGAGGATCCGTTCCCCGCCGGGTCCGTAGGCCGCCGCCGAGAGCGGCACCCCGTCGAGCGAGAACTGGTTGAGCCGGTTGCCCGTCTCGGTGCACAGCTCCAGCGCGCCGACGCCGGTGGCGACCAGGACGCGGGGGGCGTCGGCGGAGACGGCGAGGCCGACGCCGAAGTCGTCGAGCGGCGTCTGCCACAGGAGTTCGCCGTGCTGGTCGGCGCGGAAGACCATCTCCCGCTGGCCGAGGCCCACATAGCCGCCGGGCACCACCGCGAGGTCGCGGATCATGCCGAAGTTGGTGTCGTGGTGGCCGATCTGGACGAGGGTGAATCCGCCGGATGGCGCGTCGCGGGCCTCGATGACCGCGACTCCGTCGTCCGTGCCGCAGTACAGCCAGTCCTGGCGATTCGCGGCGGGCGTCATGCTCCAGGCCCCCTGGCGCAGCACCGGGGCCCGCGACTGAACGCACTGGACGTCCGGGTCGACCTTGACCAGCTCACCGGAGAGCGACAGCACGAACAGGCTGCCGTCCGTACCGACGGCGAGGTCCGTGAGCTGGTGCGGGAATCCGCCCACGGTTTTGGCCAGAACCGGTTTCTCCCCGGTGTTTTCCAGAATGTGCAGTACGCCTTCCCGTCCGCCGGCGTAGGCGACGGAGAAATCCGGGGAGAACTCCAGGAAGTCCACCTGGTAGCGGGAGAAGGGAAATTCGTAGTCGAGCGAGCCCTGCGGGGAGACGAGGGCGACGCCCACCGGAAGGCCGAGCCAAGCACCGGAGTTCTGCCCCACGACCCAGAACCGGTCGTGGCGGGCGTCGTATCGGACGTGCGACGTGCCTTGGGCGGTGGCGGCGGCGAGCCCGTTTCTGGTGACCGGCGGCGGCGAGGGCAGCACCCTTTCGACGGAGAAGGACTCGATGTCCACGATGAGTTGGCGCCCCGCCCTGTCGTCCGTGTAGAGACGCCCGTCCCACACGGTCAGTTCGTGGTTGCCGACGAGTCCCGGCAACGGCTCGGCGGGCGCGTCGGGGAGCGCGTCGCCGGCCCGCACGGGCAGGGAGTCGACGAGGTCCAGCGTCCGCGCCGACCACCTGTTGAGGTTTCCCAGGCGGTCCTTCCCCACGATCCAGTCGTGGATCGGCACGAGACGGCGGATCGGCTGACCGCCCGGAACCGCCGGGGACGACTGCTGTATGCGCAAGTCGTCATCCAGTAGATGCACTCGTCCCGACGTGTCGCCGGCCAACAACCCGAGTCCGTTCACGTATTGGACACACGTGATGCGGTTGGTCAATTTCACTTGCAAGCCACCTCGACCTACGCGCATAAATCGGCGCCCCCGTAGGCCGCCTCGACGAATCACACCGGAATGGACAACAAGGATCGATCAGCGGAGGGACGCAGGGCCACCCCGACGCATTTCCGCGGGTGGCCGCACGCCGCCGCCGGCCCGGCCGGCGACCCTGGTGGGGCCGCCGGACCAGACGAGCGGCGTGGCGGTGGAGGGGCTGTCCTTTCGGCGCAGCCCTAGTGCAGCTTCACCGGCAGCGACTCCAGTCGTTGGAGGAAGTTCAGTGGACGGTGGCGCACCTGCTCCAGGGGAACGGCCAGCTCCAGGTTGGGGAAGCGCCGCAGCAGCGTGGCGAAGGCCACCTCTCCTTCGAGGCGGGCCAGCCGGGCGCCCAGGCAGTAGTGGACTCCCCCGCCGAAGGCCATGTGCGGGTTGTCCTCACGGGTCACGTCGAGCTTCTCGGGGCAGCTGAACTTCTTGCTGTCCCGGTTGGCCGCCGCCAGGTTGAGGATGACGAGCGACCCCTTGGGAATCGTCGTGCCGTCGACCACCACGTCCTTGGTGACATGCCGGAAGATGCCGGGGACCGGCGGCGGGTCGAAGCGCAGCAGCTCGTCGATGGCCGGCGCCACCAGGTCCGGGTTCTCGCGGAGCTTGGCGAGCTGCTCCGGGTTCTCAAGGAGGCGCAGCATGCCGCCGCTGATCATGTAGATGCTGGTCTCGTGGCCCGCGGTGAGCAGCTGCAGGCCCATGGCCGGCAGCTCGGGCTCGCTCAGCGTCCCCTCGTCCGCCGCCTGCACCATGGCGGTGAACACGTCGTCGCCGGGGTTGGTCCGCTTGGCCTCGAGCTTCTCGGTGATGAAGACCTTGAGATCCTCGATGGCGTCCTTGCCCTCCTGCGGGCTCTGGGCACCGGTCAGCTTGGTCACCATGGCGCCGTAATGCGGGATGTCCTCGCGCGGCACGCCGAGCAGTTCGCAGATCACGCCGACCGGCAGGGGGAAGGCGTAGTCCTCGACGAGGTCGACCGAAGGCCGCTTCTCGAGGTCGTCGAGCAGCTCGTCGGCCAGCTGCTGGATCCGCGGGCGCAGCCCGTCGATCCGGCTGGCGCTGAACGCGCGGACCACCAGCTTGCGCATCCGGCTGTGGTCGGGAGGGTCCCGGTTGATCATGGTGTGCTTCAGCATCTCGTCCTTGCGGATGAGCGCCTGGCTGTTCTGGATCCGCTCGTCCTGGACCGCGTTGTGCACCTGGCTGCTGAAGGTCTCCCAGTCGCTCAGCGCCGCCTCGATGTCGTCGTACCCGGTGATCCACCAGGACATCGTGCCGTCGGGCAGCCGGACCTGGTGGACGGAGCCCTCCGAGCGCAGTTCCTCGAAGAAGGGGTACGGGTCGCTGGCGAAGCTGGGTGGGATATTGCGCGCGCCCTCCGCGTGAGGGCACTTCTGGACCTCAGACGTCATGTTGCTCCCTTTCCGCAATCATCGACGGAGCCGGTTACTTGGCCTTCACGCGTCGGCGGGCCTTGAAGACCTCGCTGACGGGGTTGAACTTGCCCGGCGCGAAACGACGGCCCAGGAAGTACGTGAGGCCCTCGTGGACGAGCCGGCCGACCTCCGGAGGCGCGTCGTTCTTAGCCCACTTGAGCATGCTGACGACCTTGCCCGGCGTCACATGGATGCAGCGGTTCAGTGGTTCGCCCGCGCCAAGCGCCGGTGGCAGGAAGTCGGCCGTACGCAGCGACTTCATGATCGACTCGGCGGCGACCCGCGGGGCCACCATGCCCTCGTGCACCTGGCGCAGCTGTTCGCTGGCGTTCGCGAAGAGCTGGCGGGCCGGCTGGTACTCGGCCAACGTGCCATGCACGGCGTGGCGTTCGTAGTCCTCCAGGATGTGCCGGTCGCCCGTCTTCAAGTACCGGCCATAGGCCCGGTTTATCTCGAAGTTGGAAAGCCGCTGGTTGACGGACCAGACCCGGAACCAGGCGTCCCACAGGTCGTAGTGCTTCCAGGAGGTGTACGCGTTGGCCACCAGGTCGTCATTGAAGTCGAGGAGGCCCTGCTCGAGCTCCTCGACCAGCTTGAAGCGCTCCACCGCGAAGTCGTCGTCGCGTACGGCCTCGATCAGCCGCCAGCCCAACGCGTTGATGATCTCGAAGGTGTTGGCGAGCCCGCGCGAGAACAGCGCGTCGATGAAGCCGGAGGCGTGGGCGGTCAGACACCAGCGGTAGCCGACGGTCTGCTTCGAGGAGTACTGGAAGCGGCCGGTGGACACCCACTCCCGGACCGAGCGCGCGCCCTCGAACTGCGGTGCTATGTCAGGGAACTTGGCGATGAACTGCCGGAACTCCTCCTCCGGCGTCATGTTCTCCGGCTTCGGGTAGAGCCGCGGATCGAGGCTCAGCCCGACGCTCACCAGCGGATTCCGTGCCTTCGCATGGTTGTTGAACGGGATGACCCAGATCCAGCCGCCCTCGAAGAGGTGGTGCAGCGTGCCCTGGCTCCACGGCATCACATTGGCGTGCGTGCCGTGCGGGACGAGCGACTCGTACGGCTTGACGTTGATCATGTGGGTGAACAGCGTCCTGGCATTGTGGCGCAGGCGCGAGGGCTGCTCCCGCAGGTCCATCTTGTCGGCCAGCGGCGAACGGAAACCGCTGGCGTCCACCACAAAGCGGGTCCGCCAGGTCTCACCGGTCGACGAGGTCAGCGTCGCGCCGTTGTCGTCGATGTCGACGTCGGTGACGTTGACCCGCTGGTGGACGGTGGCGCCGTAGCGGACCGCCACGGAGAGCATCCAGGCATCGACGTCCTGCCGGAAGAAGTGGTTCTCCGTGTTGATGATGCCGGGCAGGGGCAGCTCGTTGGCCTCCGCCGGCTCCTGCGAACGGCCTTCCCGGTGGTAGAGAAAGCCGAAGTTCCGCTTGATCCCGCTGGCCGGGGAGACTCGGCCCTGCACCCCCTCGAAGGAGGCCAACTCCTCGATCTCCGGCACGTCGTAGCGCTTGGCCACCATGTGCATGAGCATCGAGGTGTGCGGGATCGTCGACTCGCCCACCGCGAACCGGGGATGTGTCCCGGCGTCGAGCAGCAGAACGTCGAGTCCGGCCCGGGACAGGATCGAGGCGAGGACCGTACCGGCGATGCCGGAACCGATGATCGCCACGTCCGACGTCGGTTGATCGTGTGCGTGCGACGCAGCTTCTTCCATGAAGTCCCTGCTTTCTCCGGTTGACTTGGGCGGCATCGCACCCGGCGGGGTACGGCCGACCCGGCTGTCATCCTCGAGGAGGACGTGAAATTAATCGCTCGCTTGATTTCTCAACGAGCCTAGCCCTGGGAGTTAATCAGGTCAATAATTACTGGCGGCACCATGGAGCCAACCTGAGGAAGGAGGTCCGATGACGACCGCAGACAACAGTCAAGTGGTGATCGTCGGAGCCGGTCCCGGTGGTCTGCTGCTGGCCTGTGAACTGGCCCTCGCCGGCGTCCACTGCACCGTGCTGGAGCGTCGCGACGGCAGGTCCGTCACATCCCGCGCCACCGGACTACAGCCACGCACGCTGGAGTTACTCGCGATGCGCGGCCTGGTCGGTGAGTTCCTCAAGCAGGGGAACCCCCGTGACCACTACCGGCTGACGGTGGGCCGGGCGCGCATCGACCTGACCCATCTCGACACCGCGTACCAGCAGTTGGGGATCTGCAGGCAGAGCGTCACAGAAGGGATCCTGGAGGAACGCGCGCTCTCGCTCGGCGTCACCATCCATCGCGGCGTCAAGGTCGTGGACGTCCGCCAGTCCAGCGACTCCGTGCTGGTAAGGGCGGAAGAGCACGGCGCGCCAAGGGAGTTCAGCGCCTCGTGGCTGGTGGGATTCGACGGCGTCCGCAGCACCGTACGCGAGGCCGCCGGCATCGATTTCCCCGGCAAGACCTACCCGTACAACGTGATGGCCGGCGACATGCGGCTCACCCGCATCCCCGAAGACGGCATGCTGGTCAAGGTCAGCCGAGAGGGCATGGTCGTCGCCATCGACTTCGGCGACGGCACCTGGCGCATGGGAGCCGTCGACCGCAGGCCGCCGCGCCCGACCGACGAGCCCGCCGATCTGGAGGAGCTGCGCGACATGCTCACCCGGATCTTCGGCTACGACCTGCACCCGTACGACGCCACGTACACGGCCCGGTTCCGCTTCCACAACCGGCACGCCGTCAGATACCGCCAGGGCCGGATCCTCATCGGCGGCGACGCCGCCCACACCCACGCCCCGCTGGGCGCCCAGGGCCTCAACATCAGCTGCCAGGACGCGGTCAACCTGGGGTGGAAACTCGCCTCCGTGATCCGGCACAACGCGCCCGAGTCGCTGCTCGACACCTACGAGAAGGAGCGCCGCCCCATTGCCAACCGCGTGCTGAAGGCCACCGACCGGGGCATGCACGCCATGATGTCCCCGGCCCTGCCGGTGCGTGCCATCCGACGTGTGATGGTGCCGACCGTCACCTCCCTGCCGGCCACGCACCGTTTCCTCGCCGGCCAGATCTCCAATCTGGCGTTCTCCTACCCGCCGAAGGACGGCGGTGAGCACGCCGATCTCGTCGGCAAGCGGCTCCCCGACACCCCGGTGATGCACGAAGACGGCTCGCTGCGCCCGCTGTTCGACCTCTTCCGCTCCAGCCGCTTCGTGCTCCTGGACCAGACGGGAGGCGCGGCCAAGCCGGTGCACGAGCAGTGGCAGGACCAGGTCGTAGCCGTCCCCGTGCGCCTGGAAGGCCCCGCGGAGATGGCGTCGTACGACCTCATCCTCAGCCGCCCTGACGGTTACTGCGCCTGGGCCGGCAGCCGTTCCGACACGGAGGGGCTGCGCGCCGCCCTGCAGCGCTGGTGCGGACCGGCCCCGGTGGTCGCCGGGGCCTGAGGATCCGGAGGCCCGGTCGCTGCCCCGGTGACGCTCACGGAGATACGGCCTCTTTCCCCGCCGCCCCGGCCAACAGGCCGGGCTACGGCTCCAGGAAGAGGTTCTCCATGATGCCGGGCAGCTTCCGGTCCCGGCCGGGGGCGCTCGCGCCGCCCAGCCCGTACGGCGCCCGGAGGTCGTCGATCTCAGCGGTCAGATAGCGCTGGATCGTCGGGGCGAAGATGTCGATCAGCTGCTGGTTGTCCATGGAGGCCAGCGGCTCGACCTTGATGATGTAGCGGACGACGGCGATGCCGACGAACTGGCTGCCGATGAGCGTCGCCCGCAGCTCCGGGTGGGACATGTCGATGGCACCCACCACCGGCCGGAGCACGTTCTCCCGGATGAAGCTCGCCATGAGGTGGCCGGCCTCGTCGTTGGAGACGGCCGACCGCACCACCATCAGCATCTGCTCCCGGGTGACCGGATCCTGCCACAGGCTCAGATAGCCGCCCAGGAAGCGCACGCCCAACTCGTCCCTCGGCCCCGGCAGTACGACCTGGTCAAGGACGCTGGACACCCGGTAGACGTCCTGTATGGCGGCCAGGAACACGCCTTCTTTGTTCTCGAAGAAGTGGTGGATCAGCGCGGTGTTGACTTCTGCCTCACTGGCGATGTCCCGCATCTTGGCCGTACTGTAGCTGTGTTCGGAGAAGACCCGGCGCGCTGCCCGCAGAATGGCCTCTCGGGTTCCACTGTTCCCCGGACGGCGCCCCGTTCGCCCGCTGACGCCGGCGCGTGCGGTGTGCTGAGCACCTGAGGAGTGCTGCGGCTCCTCCTGGCCATTCTCGGCGAGTGAATTCACTGTGCGCTGACTCCGTCCACTCACGGGTTGGGGGGATAGACCCCGCCGACCAGATCAGGGCCACCCCGAGTAGTACCCAGCCCGTCCCGGTGGCCCCGTTGTGCCGTGCAGGGCACATGAGCGCGGTCGCCGGACGCACAGAGGAAGAGTCCCAGTCGGGTGCCGACGGACCCGGAGTCGGGAAACCCCTGGCGCCCACTCGGGCGTGCGCACACCGGATTCGCGCAACTGGAACAGCTCTGTACCGTCATACGGCCAACGGCCGGATGGGGCCAGGGGGAAAGGATAAACGAGGTCCCCGCAGAACGGACCGGCGGGGTCGACCCCAGGCGTCAGCCGGCCGACCCGCGTGAGAACTCGACGTCCCGCGAGGGTGCGGGCTCGTCGTCACCCACCGGCTCCGCGCCGGACCGCCGGATGCCGAACAGGACACCCGTCACGCCGAGCCCGGCCCACACGAGCAGCACGGTCAGCGGTGCGGCACTGGCCGCGCCGTCGAAGAAGGCGGTGCCCCGCAGCAGGTTTCCGCCCGCACCCGGAGGCAGCATCTGCCCGATCCAGCCCGCCGGTTCGGGCAGCATCTGCGGAGCCGACGAGACGCCGGCGAAGGGGTTGCCCAGGAACACCATGAGCAGCGAGACGCACACCATGCCGGCCCGGCCGATCAGCGCGGCGGATCCGGCCGACATCACCGAGATGGCGAACACGGTCAGGCCCATCACCGATGCGTTGACCGCCCAGTTGCCGTCCACGATGCCGAGCCAGGACTGAACGATGAGGCCACCGCACACACCCGCGAGTGCCGCAGCGGTGAGCAGGCCGCCCAGCTGCGTCAGGCCCGGCTTGCTGAGCATGACGATCAGGATCGCGCTGAGCACGCCGGTGAGGACCAGCGGCAGCACCGATGAGGAGAAGCCCGTGCCATTCGGGTCGTCCGGGTCGGACGCCACCACGTCGACGGTCCGCGCCGTGGCTTCCTTGCCGGCGATCTGGCCGGCGAGTGCGTCACCGGCCTTGGTGACGACCTGGGCAACGGGCGCGCTGGCCGCCGTGGCGGTCAACGTGGTGACGCCCTTCGGGGACACCACGAACGCTCCGTAGACGTCCCGGTCGCGGATCGCCTCTCGCGCCTCGCCCTCGTCGGCGTAGCTGTGTACGTCGAAGGCGTCGCCGCGCTGGAGGCCGCTCTTCAGCTTCTCCGCCGCCGGCATGGGCGCCACCACGCCTACCGGGAGGTCGCGGGGTGCCAGTCGGGAAGAGGACCACGCGAACGCGGACAGGGCCAGGGTCACGATGACGGGGACAAGTACCACACCCACCATCAGGCGTCGCAAAGACGCTGAATCCGGAGAGGCCATAACAACTCCTAGAAAAACGAACGCTCGATTACGTTACGGTGAGTGTGCACCCCGGCACGAGGCACCGTCAAGCCGGGACGAAGGGGGGCGCCGCCGCAGAGGCCGTCACCGCCGCTTGACGGTGGCTCGTATATGGGC
>NZ_JBHYIG010000158.1:0-22250 GCF_042740015.1 Streptomyces sp. NPDC059037 | reverse complement strand
CCCGCCGGCGCGGCCGGCGCCCGCGCCCGCCGCCCACCCTCACGTCCCGCTACATCTCGCCCAGCGTGACGTCGACGGTCTTCTCGTCGCCGTCCCGTACGTACGTCACCTCCGTCTTGTCGCCCGGCTGCTGCCCGGCGAGTGCCTCGGAGAGCGAGGTGATCGTGGTGATGTCGGCATCGCCCACCTTGGTGATGATGTCGCCGGTCTCGATGCCGGCGTCGGCCGCCGCACCGTCCCGCTGCTCCTCGACCACGGCGACGCCCGCGGGCCGGTAGTCGTCGCCGAGCACGGTCCGCCCCGTGATGCCGAGCGCGGCCCGGCCCGAGTCGGTGACCCTGCCGTCCTTGATGATCTGGTCGGCGACCGTCTTCACCATCGAGGAAGGGATCGCGAACCCGATGCCGGGCGCCGCGCTGTCGCCCATGTCCGGGTCGGTCGCGGCGAGCGTCGGGATGCCGATGACCTCGCTGTCGAGATTGACCAGGGCGCCGCCGCTGTTGCCCGGGTTGATCGCCGCGGATGTCTGCACCATGTTGGCGATGGTGGCGCCGGTACCCCCGCCCGAACTGCCCTCGCTGACGGTCCGGCCGGTGGCGGAGACGATGCCCTGCGTGACGCTGGACGAAAGACCCAGCGGCGAACCCATGGCGAGCACGATCTGCCCGACCTCGGCCTTGTTGGAGTTCCCGAACTTCGCGGCCTTGAGCCCGCTCGGCACGTCGTCGAGCTTGATGACGGCGAGGTCCTGCTCCGGGTACGCGGCGACGAGCTCGGCGCCGAGCGTCAGCTCGCCGGTGGCCGTCGTCACCTTGAAGGTCTGCTCCTTGCCCACGACATGGGCGTTGGTGACGATGTGCCCCTTGCCGTCGTAGACGATGCCGGAGCCGAGGCTGTCGGAGGCCTCGATCTGCACGACGGACGGCAGGACGTCCGCGATGACCTGCTGGTAGTCCTCCTGCAGATCGTTCGCGGCGGCGGGCGCGGCCTGCGTGGTGGACTCACCGGAGTCCCCGGAGCCGGAGCTTGAGCAGCCGCCGAGAAGGAGACCCGCGGCGAGGGCGGCGGCGCCGGCGACACGACGGGTACGCGAGACATTCATGCCCTGAGTGTCGCGTTTGCCCCTGTATGTTGCTTCGAGATGCGGGGCAATCGGGTGGGTGGGCGGGAGAAATCCGCCGCGACGCGGCGGCTCAGTCTTCTAGTCCCGCACCCCACAGAGGTGCAACAGCGCAGCGACCCGCCGATACGGGTCAGTACGCCCGGCCCGCTCCTCGGCGGCGAGCAGCGCGGACAGCTCCGCCTCCGCGGGCACCGCCGCATCATCCGCCGCCGTATCGGTGAAGACCCGCACCCCGTACCAGGCATGCAACGGCGCCGCGATCCCGGCGAGGGACGCCACCACCGCGTCGAGCCGATCCGCCCGCGCCTCGATGCCGATCCGGTTCCGGTACGACGTCGAGTCGAACGCGGCCAGCGCCCCCGCCCAGTCACCGGCCAGGCCCGGCCGCATGGCCAGCGCGTCCGCGTTCCGCACGAGCAACGAAAGCAGTCCGCCGGGCGCCAGCATCCGGGCAAGCCCCGCGAGCAACGCGTCCGGCTCCTCGACGTACATCAGCACGCCATGGCACAGCACGACATCGAAGCTGCCCGGCAGGAAGTGCACCCCGGTCTCGTGCCCGTCGCCCTCGACGATCCGCACCCTCCCGCGGATGCCCTCGGGCTCCGCGTCGAGCGCCGCACGCGCCGCGGCGACCATCGCCGGATCCTGCTCGACGCCCGTCACCTTGTGACCGGCACGCGCGAGCCGCAGCGCCTGCGTGCCCTGGCCCATGCCCACGTCGAGCACCCGCAGCCGCTGCCCCACGGGGAAGCGCCCTGCTATCTGCTCGTCGAGCTGCCGGGACACCAGCTCCTGGCGTACGGCATTGCGCAGACCGCCCAGCTTCTGAAGCCAGGCGGCCGCCCCGCCGGCGAAACCGCTCAGGGCCGCTCTCCGCGCTTGACCTGCGGCTTGGGCAGACGCAGTCGGCGCATCTGGAGCGTACGCATCAGGGCGTAGGCGACGGCGCCCTTCTTGCTCTCGTCGGGGAAGCGCTCGGCAAGGCGCTTCTTCAGCCGGAACGCGGTGGTGACCGAGTCCACGATGATCAGGACGATCACGAAGAGCCAGAGCAGCAGCGCGATGTTCTGCAGCTGCGGGATCCGGACCATGCTCAGTACGAGGATGATCACGGCCAGCGGCAGGAAGAACTCGGCGATGCAGAACCGCGAGTCCACGAAGTCACGGGCGAACCTGCGCACCGGACCCTTGTCGCGGGCGGGCAGATAGCGCTCGTCACCGCTGGCAAGCGCCTGGCGCTGCTTGTCCATCTGGACGCGGCGCTCGTTGCGCTGCCGCTTCGCCGCCTCCTTGCGCGTCACAGGCGTGTTGGCCACGCTGCGGCGCTGGGTCTGGGCCTCACTGCGCTTGGGCGTGGGGCGGCCCTTCGGGGCCTCGGGGTCACGGGGCTGCTGGGAGTCGGTCACCGGGGCCTTGCTCGCCGGGGCCTTCTCGTCCTTGGATCGGCTACGGAACACAAAACCCAAGGGTACGGGGTGCGGACGTGTGGACCCCAGTCCGATGGGGAACGATCCGGCAACACCGCGCGTCTTGATTATGTGTCTACGGGGACGTTCGGTGTAGTTTGCATGCGCTTTGTGGGCGGATCACAGGGGTGCACCTACTCCCTACGCCGGAGCGCGGCGGGACGCAGTCGTCCTTGGGGATGAGCGCATCCGCACGCGAACAGTGCGGTAATGGATGCAGGGCCCGTACTGTGGGTTCTGTTGCAGTACCTGGAGCTGAGAAGTCCGTCAGAAGGGGGCGCGCGAAGCCCATGAGCGGTGTCATGAAGCGTATGGGGATGATCTTCCGCGCGAAGGCGAACAAGGCCCTTGACCGGGCCGAGGACCCGCGCGAAACCCTCGATTACTCCTACCAGAAGCAGCTGGAGCTGCTGCAGAAGGTGCGCCGTGGAGTCGCCGACGTGGCGACGTCCCGCAAGCGCCTTGAGCTGCAGCTGAGCCAGCTCCAGAAGCAGTCGTCGACCCTGGAGGACCAGGGTCGCAAGGCGCTCGCGCTCGGCCGCGAGGACCTGGCCCGTGAGGCCCTGTCCCGCCGTGCCGCGCTCCAGCAGCAGGTGACGGACCTGGAGACCCAGCACCAGACGCTCCAGGGCGAGGAGGAGAAGCTCACCCTCGCGGCGCAGCGACTCCAGGCCAAGGTCGACGCCTTCCGTACGAAGAAGGAGACGATCAAGGCCACGTACACCGCCGCGCAGGCGCAGACCCGGATCGGCGAGGCCTTCTCCGGCATCTCCGAGGAGATGGGCGACGTCGGCATGGCCATCCAGCGTGCCGAGGACAAGACCGCGCAGCTCCAGGCGCGGGCCGGCGCGATCGACGAGCTGCTCGCCTCCGGTGCCCTCGACGACTCCTCCGGTCTTGCCAAGGACGACATCCAGTCCGAGCTGGATCGCCTCTCCGGTGGTACTGATGTAGAGCTGGAACTGCAGCGCATGAAGGCGGAACTGGCCGGCGGCTCGACGCCGAAGCAGGCCATCGAGCCGGGTCAGGGACAGCCCCAGGCCCAGCAGCCGCAGGACACTCCGCGCTTCGACAAGCAGTAGCCCTGCGCATACCGCTCACGTCCGAGGAGGGCGACATGATCGTACGGATCATGGGGGAGGGGCAGGTGAAGCTGGCGGACAGCCACTTCACCGAACTGAACAAGCTGGACGACGAGCTGCTCGCCGAGATGGAGAGCGGCGACGAGTCCGGCTTCCGCAGGACGCTGGCCGCGCTCCTCGACAAGGTCCGGGAGCTGGGCGAGCCCCTCCCGGACGACGCGCTGGAACCCTCGGAACTGATCCTCCCCGCCGAGGACGCGACGCTGGACGAGGTCCGCCAGATGCTGAACGACGACGGCTTGATCCCTGGCTGAGGGCCCCTCCGGGGGTGGCGCGGACTCCCCCCCCGCACCGAGAACCGCCGCTCCGCGCCGGCCCTTCCCCACCCACCCGCCCGATCACCCGGCGGCCCGGACAATCCCCCGCCCCGCGCCGCCCGGTCACCTGGCAACTCCGACGTCCCGCCCGCCCGCCCGATTGCTCGGCGGGGCTGGGCAATCCCCGCCCGGCCGTCCCGATTACCTGGCAGCTCGGGCCATGCTCCGCGCCGCCAGCCGGTCACCTGGCATCTCCGACGTCCCACCCGCCCGCCCGATTGCTCGCGGGGCTGGGCAATCCCCGCCCGGCCGTCCCGGTCACCTGGCAGCTCGGGCCATGCTCCGCCCCGCCAGCCGGTCACCTGGCATCTCCGACGTCCCACCCGCCCGCCCGATTGCTCGCGGGGCTGGGCAATCCGCGCCCGGGCGTCCCGGTCGCCTGGCAGCTCGGGCCATGCTCCGCCCCGTCGGCCGGTCACCTGGCATCTCCGACGTCCCACCCGCCCTCCCGCCCGATTGCTCGGCGGGGCTGGGCAATCCCCGCCCGGCCGTCCCGATCGCCTGGCAACTCCGGTCTCTCTCCCGCCGGCTCGATTGCTCGGATGGTCGGGGCATTTCTCTGTTGCGCTGGGCTGGCTAGTCGGTAGCTCCGGTCTTCCGCCTACCCCACCGGATTCCCCCGCTGCTTGGGCAATTCTCCGGTCCGCCGGCCCGATAGCCGGGTGGCTCCGGTCTTCGGCCCGCCCGCCGGTTGCTCGGGAGCTTGGGAGCTGGGGAGCTTGGGGTGATTCTTCGGTCCGTTGGTCCGGGTGCTAGGCAGCTCTGGCCTCCGCCCCCCGGCCCGCCCGGTTGCTCGGGAGCTCAGGGTGAATCTCTGGTCCGCCAGCCCGTTGATCCGGTGGCTCCGGTCTCTCGTCCTGCCCGTCCGATTCCCTCGCAGTTCGGGTAACTCTCCCGGCCCGCCCATACGATCACCCCGCAGCTCCGGGTAATCGGGTGGGTGGGTGGGGGAAAACGCCGCGAAGCGGCGGAACGGCTCCCGGGAGTCGGCCCCGGGGCACGGAAAGTGGGGCGAGCCGGCAGAGCGGTCCCGGCAGCCCGCAGGGCCCCGTACCGTTTAAGGCGTGACGACTCTTGTGCGGGGCCGCTGTTGGGCCAAGGCGCATCCCTTGGCGGTGGACGGCGCCCTCGCGGCGGCGGTTCTCGTCTGCATGGTCATCGGGTCGCTCGTCGAGCCGTACCGGCACGACGGAGGACCCAGCTGGGGCACCCGCACCCCGGCCACCCTGAACGTGATCCTGATGATCCTCGGCGCCGCGGCGCTGATCTTCCGCCGCCGCGACCCCTGGCTCGTACTCGCCGCGACCTGCGCCGTCTCCGTCATCGATCTCGTCACCGGCGAGTACCGCGGCGCCGTCGTCATGAGCGCCGTCGTCGCCCTCTACACCGTCGCCGCCACCACCAACCGCCCCACCACCTGGCGCATCGGCCTGATCACCATGACGGGCCTCACCGGAGTGGCGATGGTCGCGGGCCCCCTGCCCTGGTACGCCCAGGAGAACCTCGGCATCTTCGCCTGGACCGGCATGGCCTCCGCCGCGGGCGACGCGGTCCGCAGCCGCCGCGCCTTCGTCGACGCCATAAGGGAGCGCGCCGAGCGGGCGGAACGGACCCGCGAGGAAGAGGCCCGGCGACGCGTCGCCGAGGAGCGCCTGCGCATCGCCCGCGATCTGCACGATGTCGTCGCGCATCACATCGCCCTGGTCAATGTGCAGGCCGGAGTCGCCGCCCACGTCATGGACAAGCGGCCGGACCAGGCGAAGGAAGCCCTCTCCCACGTGCGCGACGCCAGCCGCTCCGCGCTCAACGAACTGCGCGCCACCGTCGGCCTGTTGCGGCAGTCCGGCGACCCCGAGGCCCCCACCGAACCGGCCCCCGGCCTCGCCCACCTCGACGACCTCGTCGACACCTTCCGGCACGCGGGACTCCCCGTGGAGGTGACCCGCGGCGACGCGGCCACGGAGCTGCCGGCCGGAGCCGACCTGGCCGCCTACCGCATCATCCAGGAGGCCCTCACCAACGTACAGAAGCACGCGGGCACGGGCGCCAAGGCCGAGGTCAGCGTCGTCCGCGTAGGACCGAACATCGAGGTCACGATCCTCGACGACGGCCCGGGAGAGAGCACCGAGCCCCAGGACGACGAGAACAACGGCGGTGGGCACGGCCTGATCGGCATGCGTGAACGGGTCAGCGCGCTCAGCGGCCGCTGCACCGCGGGCCCCCGCTACGGCGGCGGTTTCCGCGTCCATGCGATCCTGCCCGTCACGGCAAAGCCGGTCAGTCCGGCAGAGGGAGGGACCACCGCGTGACGATCCGGGTGCTGCTCGCCGACGACCAGGCACTGCTGCGCAGCGCGTTCAAGGTGCTCGTGAACTCCGAGCCCGACATGGAGGTCGTCGCCGAGGCGTCGGACGGCGCGGAGGCCGTCGAGCTCGCCAAGGCGCGGGCCGCCGACGTGGTCCTGATGGACATCCGGATGCCCGGCACGGACGGTCTCGCCGCCACCCGGCTGATCAGCGCCGACCCCGATCTCGCCCACGTACGCGTGGTGATGCTGACGACCTTCGAGGTCGATGAGTATGTCGTGCAGTCGTTGCGTGCGGGTGCCTCCGGATTCCTCGGCAAGGGGGCCGAGCCGGACGAGCTGCTCGGCGCGATCCGCATCGCGGCGGCCGGCGACGCACTGCTCTCCCCGGCGGCGACCAAGGGCCTGATCGCCAAGTTCCTCGCACAGGGCGACGGTTCCGACGGTGACGGCGTCGGCGGCGCGCGCGGCGAGCGGCTCGACGCGCTCACCGGGCGCGAGCGCGAGGTCCTCGTCCAGGTCGCCGGAGGGCACTCGAACGACGAGATCGCCGAGCGGCTCGAGGTCAGCCCGCTCACCGTGAAGACCCATGTGAACCGCGCGATGGCGAAGCTCGGCGCCCGTGACCGGGCACAACTCGTCGTCATCGCCTACGAATCGGGCCTGGTACGTCCAAGGGTGGAGTGAGCCGGAGCGCTGTGTACTGCGCCCGCAGTAGGCGGCGTATAAGAACGGGACCCGGGAGTGACGGTTCCCGCCCTGGACATGGCAGATCGTGTAGGGGGCACCGGTCGGGCGATGGCCTGTCGGTGCCCGTTCCTGCGCAGTACGCCACAGAGAGAGACCACCATGTCCTGGCTGTCCCGATTCAGCCTGGCCCAACGGGCCCTGATCGGGCTGATATCGATCGTCGCGCTCGTCTTCGGCGCCATCGCGATCCCTCAGCTCAAGCAGCAGCTGCTGCCCTCCATCGAACTTCCGATGGTGTCCGTCCTGGCCCCGTACCAGGGTGCGTCCCCCGATGTGGTCGAAAAGCAGGTCGTCGAACCGCTCGAGTCCTCCATCGACGCGGTCGACGGGATTACCGGGATCACCTCCACGGCGAGCGAGGGCAACGCCGTGATCATGGCCCAGTTCGACTACGGCAACGGCTCCAAGCAGCTCGTCGCCGATGTCCAGCAGGCCGTGAACCGCGCCGGGGCCGAACTCCCCGACGACGTCGACCCGCAGGTCATCGCCGGTTCCACGGATGACATCCCGACCGTGGTCCTCTCCGTCACCTCCGACAAGGACCAGCAGGCGCTCTCCGACCAGCTCGACCGCACCGTCGTCCCCGCCATGGAGGACATCGACGGCGTCGGCCAGGTCACCGTCGACGGCGTGCGCGACCTCCAGGTCGACGTCACCCCCGACGACAAGAAGCTGGCCAAGGCGGGCCTGACCCCGGCCGCGCTCGGCCAGGCGCTCCAGGCGGGCGGCGCCACGCTCCCCGCGGGCTCCTTCGACGAGGACGGCAAGAACCGCACCATCCAGGTCGGCGGCGGCTTCACCTCCCTGAAGCAGATCCAGGACCTGATGGTCACGCCCGAGGCCAAGCCGGGGGAGCGCCCCGGCAAGCCGGTCCGCCTCGGCGACCTCGCCACGGTCGAGCAGCAGCCGGCGGACGCCACGTCCATCACGCGCACCAACGGCAGGCCAAGCCTCGCCGTCGCGATCACCATGGACCAGGACGGCAGCGCCGTCGCCATCTCCGACGCGGTCAAGGACAAGCTGCCCGACCTCCGCAAGGACCTCGGCGCGGGCTCCGACCTGACCGTGGCGAGCGACCAGGGCCCGGCCGTCTCCAAGTCCATCGACGGTCTCACCACCGAGGGCGCGCTCGGCCTGGTCTTCGCGGTCATCGTCATCCTGGTCTTCCTGGCGTCGATCCGCTCGACGCTGGTCACCGCGGTCTCCATCCCGCTCTCGGTCGTCCTGGCCCTGATCGTCCTGTGGACCCGCGACCTCTCCCTCAACATGCTCACGCTCGGCGCGCTGACCATCGCGATCGGCCGCGTCGTCGACGACTCGATCGTGGTCCTGGAGAACATCAAGCGCCATCTCGGATACGGCGAGGAGCGCGAGGCCGCGATCATCAAGGCGGTCAAGGAGGTCGCGGGCGCCGTGACATCCTCGACCCTGACGACCGTCGCGGTGTTCCTCCCCATCGGCCTGGTCGGCGGCATGGTGGGCGAGCTCTTCGGCTCGTTCTCGCTGACGGTGACGGCGGCGCTCCTGGCGTCCCTGCTCGTCTCGCTGACCGTCGTCCCGGTTCTCTCGTACTGGTTCCTGCGCGCCCCCAAGGACGTGCGCGGCGCCGACCCGGAGGAGGCCCGCCGCAAGGCCGAGGAGAAGGAGGCGAAGAGCAGGCTCCAGCGCGTCTACGTCCCCGTCCTGCGGTTCGCGACCCGTCGCCGCTTCACCAGCCTCGCCGTCGCGATCGTGATCCTCGTCGGTACGTTCGGCATGGCGCCGCTCCTGAAGACCAACTTCTTCGACCAGGGCGAGCAGGAAGTCCTGACGATCAAGCAGGAGCTGAAGCCGGGCACCAGCCTCGCGGCGTCCAATGCCTCGGCCAAGAAGGTCGAGAAGATGCTGGACGGCCTCGACGAGATCAAGGACTACCAGGTCACCGTCGGCAGCTCCGGCTTCATGGCTGCCTTCGGCGGCGGCACGGACACCAACCAGGCCTCGTACACCCTGACGCTCAAGGACAAGTCCTCGTACGACAAGACCCAGGACCTGGTCGAGGAGGAGCTCGGCAAGCTCTCCGGCATCGGCCAGACGTCCATCGCGGCCGGTGACGGCTTCGGCAGCCAGGACCTGAGCGTGGTGGTCAAGGCCGCCGACGCGGACGTGCTGCGCAAGGCGTCCGACGAGGTGCGCGCCGAGGTCGCGAAGATCGACGACGTCACGGACGTCCAGAGCGACCTCTCGCAGAGCATCCCGCGCATCTCGGTCAAGGCCAACTCCAAGGCGGCGGCGGCCGGTTTCAACGACACGACCCTCGGCCAGGCCGTCGCCCAGGCGGTCCGCGGCACGCAGAGCGGCAAGGCGATCCTGGACGACACCGAGCGTGACGTGGTGGTGAAGTCGGCGAAGCCGGCGAAGACCCTCGCCGAGCTGCGGGCGCTGAACCTCGGCACGGTGAAGCTGGGCGACATCGCCGACGTGAAGCTGGTCGACGGACCGGTCTCGATGACCCGCATCGACGGCGCGCGCGCCGCGACGATCACGGCGAAGCCGACCGGTGAGAACACCGGCGCGGTCAGCGCGGACCTCACCAAGAAGCTCGACGCGCTGAACCTGCCGGAGGGCGCCACGGCGTCCATCGGCGGTGTCTCCGAGGACCAGGACGAGGCGTTCGCCTCGCTGGGGCTCGCGATGCTCGCCGCGATCGCGATCGTCTTCATGCTGCTGGTGGCAACCTTCCGGTCCCTTGCCCAGCCGCTGATCCTGCTGGTCTCGATCCCGTTCGCGGCCACGGGCGCGATCGGTCTGCTGATCGCCACGGACACCCCGATGGGCGTCCCGGCGATGATCGGCATGCTGATGCTGATCGGCATCGTGGTCACCAACGCGATCGTCCTGATCGACCTGATCAACCAGTACCGCAAGCAGGGTCACGGCGTCGTCGAGGCAGTCATCGAGGGCGGCCGCCACCGCCTCCGCCCGATCCTCATGACGGCCCTGGCGACGATCTTCGCTCTCCTCCCCATGGCCCTGGGCATCACGGGCGAGGGCGGCTTCATCGCCCAGCCGCTCGCGGTGGTGGTGATCGGCGGCCTGATCACCTCGACCCTCCTCACCCTCCTCCTCGTCCCGACGCTGTACGCGATGCTGGAGCTCCGCAAGGAGCGGCGCCGCGCGAAGCGCGAGGCGAAGCGGGCGAAGAAGGCGGGCGTCCCGCCTCAGGCCGCCCCCGATGCGGGCGACCCGGAGCCGGCTCAGGTGTAGTTCTCTGCCTGCGGGCCGGTGGGGGCTGATCGCGCAGTTCCCCGCGCCCCTGACGGGGCACGATCCCGCCGGCCCCCCGTTGTGGGCAGGCGTTCCGCACGGCGAGTGGGGTCTCCCCTGCTCGAGCGAAGCCGAGAGCTTGGGGAAGGGTGGGCACAACGCACCACTGCGGGACCAGCGCTAACCAAGGCGTCCAGCACCGCTGACGACGGGGTGCTCCTCTGACAGAGGGGCACCCCGTCCGCGTACGCCCACTGCAAGTGCCAGCACCGCAGCCCCGCTGCACAGCGTCATCCCCACAAACAGCGGCACCGCAGTGGAATCCCCACCGAGCCCCACCAGCGGCGCGACGACCGCGCCCAGCGCACTCTGCGCGGTACCGAGCAGCGCAGACCCCACCCCGGAGGCGTAAGGCACACGCTCCAGCGCCAGCGCCGCCGCGTTGGCCACGACGAGCCCCAGCCCGCCGCACACCACCGCCAGCAGCCCCAGGCACACCAAGGCCGAAAGAAGCCCGGCCACCGTCAGGACCAGCAGCACGGCAGACCCGCCGAGCATCGCCAACAGGCCACCCCGCAGCAGCGCTTCGGGAGCGACCCGCCCGACGAGGCGGGCCCCCACCGCACTGGAGACCGTCGCGACCACGGCCCCGCCCGAGAAGGCGACGGACGACGCCCCGACCCCCATCCCCAGCACGTTCTGCAGCAGGAACGGCGACCCGGCGATGTAGCAGAACAGCATCCCGAACCCGAAGGTGAAGGCAAGCGTGTAGCCCACGTACGCCCGGTCGCCCACGACCTCGCGGACCGAAGCCGCCACCTCCCGCATCCCGCCCTCGTGCCGCCGCTCCTTCGGCAGGCTCTCCGGTACGCCGACCACCACCGCCAGCGTCACGAGCAGCGACACCCCGGCGAGCACCCAGAACACGCTCCGCCACCCCGCGGCCCCGATCACCGCGCCGCCGGCCAGCGGGGCGATGATCGGCGCGATCCCGGCCAGCGTCATGAGCACCCCGAACAGCCGTGCCGCGGCGGCCCCTTGAACCCGGTCGGCGACCACGGCCCGGCTGATCACGACCCCCGCCGCCCCGCTGAACCCGGTCACGAACCGCAGCGCGACCAGCCACCCCAGCGAGGGCGCGACGGCACACAGCGCGGTCCCCACGGTGCACACGGCTGCGCCCGCGAGCAGCGGCGCCCGTCGGCCGTGGCGGTCGGACAGCGGCCCGAAGACGAGATGCCCGAGCGTCATCCCGACGAGGAAAGCGGTCAGCGTGAGCTGCACCCCGGAGGCGTCGGTGTGCAGTTCCTCGGCCATCCGCGGAAAGGCAGGTAGGTACATGTCAGTTGATAGCGGACCGATGAACGAGAGCAGCGCGAGCGCGGCGGTGAGCAAGGGCATGGCTGAGAACCCCCCGGGGCAAGTTAGAGATAGTTATATATCTATAGGTGACGCTAGCATGGGAGCGTGACCGAGCAGAGGAACGCGCAGCGGAACGTGAAGGACGACGAGGCCGACCGCAGGCTCGTCCAGCACGCCAGGGAGCTGACCCCCGCGCTGTACGCGCTCTCACGGGTCCTGCGCTTCCAGGGCATGGAGGAGGCGGGGCTGTGGCGACTGCCGCCGTCGGAGCTGGAGTTGATGCGCTACGTCCACGCGGAACCGGGCGTGACGGTGAGCGTCCTGGCCCGCGAACTGGGCCTGCACGCCAGCAATGTGAGCGCCACGGTCCGGGGTCTGGTCAACCAAGGACTGCTGGAGCGCGAGAAGGACCCGAACGACGGCCGGGTGGTGCGCCTGAAGCCGACCCTCAAGGCGGAGCAGGGCATGGCCCTGATCGAGAACGCCTGGGCGGAGATCTTCGCCGACGCGCTCGCCACGCTCTCCGGCGAGCAGCGGGCGGCGCTTGTCGCGTCCGTACCGGCCCTGGAGGCGCTGGGTACGGCGCTGAAGGAGCGGCGCAGAGCGACGTAGGAACCGTAAGACGCCGTAAGGGGCGCCCGCAACGGCGGACGCCCCTTACGTACGAGAACAGGACAGGACTACGGAAGCGCCAGCATCCGCTCCAGGGCCAGCTTCGCGAACTGCTCGGTCTCGCGGTCGACCTCGATCTGGTTGACGAGGTTCCCCTCGGCGAGCGACTCCAGCGCCCAGACCAGGTGCGGCAGGTCGATCCGGTTCATGGTCGAGCAGAAGCAGACCGTCTTGTCGAGGAAGACGATCTCCTTGTCCTCGGCGGCGAACCGGTTGGCCAGGCGGCGTACGAGGTTCAGCTCGGTCCCGATGGCCCACTTGGAGCCGGCAGGCGCCGCCTCCAGGGTCTTGATGATGTGCTCGGTCGACCCGACGTAATCGGCCGCGGCCACCACCTCGTGCTTGCACTCCGGGTGCACCAGGACGTTCACGCCGGGAATCCGCGCCCGCACGTCCTCGACCGACTCCAGCGAGAAGCGCCCGTGCACCGAGCAGTGCCCGCGCCACAGGATCATCTTCGCGTCGCGCAGCTGCTCGACGGTCAGGCCGCCGTTCGGCTTGTGCGGGTTGTAGACCACGCAGTCGTCGAGCGAGAAGCCCATGTCGCGCACGGCGGTGTTCCGGCCCAGGTGCTGGTCGGGCAGGAACAGGACCTTCTCGCCCTGCTCGTAGGCCCACTCAAGCGCGCGCTTGGCATTGGACGACGTACAGATCGTGCCGCCGTGCTTGCCGGTGAAGGCCTTGATGTCGGCGGAGGAGTTCATGTACGAGACGGGCACGACCTGCTCGGCTATCCCGGCCTCGGTCAGCGCGTCCCAGCACTCCGCGACCTGCTCGGCCGTGGCCATGTCGGCCATCGAGCAGCCCGCGGCCAGGTCGGGAAGCACGACCTTCTGGTCGTCGGTGGTCAGGATGTCCGCCGACTCGGCCATGAAGTGCACGCCGCAGAAGACGATGTACTCCGCCTCGGGCTTGGCGGCCGCGTCCTTGGCCAGCTTGAAGGAGTCGCCGGTGACATCCGCGAACTGGATGACCTCGTCGCGCTGGTAGTGGTGGCCGAGTACGAAGACCTTGTCCCCGAGCTTCTCCTTGGCGGCGCGGGCGCGCTCGACCAGGTCGGGGTCGGAGGGCGACGGCAGATCGCCGGGGCACTCCACACCGCGCTCGCTCTTGGGGTCGGCTTCGCGGCCGAGCAGCAGCAGGGCAAGCGGTGTGGGCTGAACATCGAGGTCCACGAGGGCCACGCGGGACTGGGCGGTGGTCACGACACGCACCCTTTCTCTTCTGCAGACGAGCCTTTTCGTCTAATTGACGTTATCTATCATAACCGCTTCACGTCAGTTTGACGATGGCCATAGTGTCGATGTGACGCGTTCGCCTTTCACGGGCCGGTGCTCCGCGGGATGTCATGTGCGAGCATGAAGGGACAGACAGCCGAGAGACACAGCACTCGGCCCGGAATGAATCCGCGGCCCCGACGGTTGCAACTGTCGGCAAGCAGTCTCCGTACAACCCGGGAGAGAAGCAGATGTCCGTATCGGACGAGACCACCACCGTGAGCGACGGCATCCTCCTGTCCGACGCCGCCGCGGCCAAGGTCAAGGGCCTTCTTGAGCAGGAGGGCCGGGACGACCTGGCGCTGCGCGTCGCCGTTCAGCCCGGTGGCTGCTCCGGCCTGCGCTACCAGCTGTTCTTCGACGAGCGCACGCTCGACGGCGACGTCGTCAAGGACTTCGACGGCGTGAAGGTCGTGACCGACCGGATGAGCGCTCCCTACCTGGGCGGCGCCTCCATCGACTTCGTCGACACCATCGAGAAGCAGGGCTTCACGATCGACAACCCGAACGCCACCGGCTCCTGCGCCTGCGGCGACTCCTTCAGCTAAATCCGTACGCCGGGCCGTTCTTTCCGGTCCCGTACGCCGAAGGCGGCCCCCCGAGATCTCGGGGGGCCGCCTTCGTGTGCTGGCTGCGGCTCAGTCCCTTACTTCTGCGGCACCGTCTTGCCGCCCGCCGCGTCCACGACCTTCCGGTCGCCGAGCGGCTCGTCCAGGGTCACGGTCTGCGTGAACTCCTTGGCGATCATGATGCAGACCTCGCCCTTCTTCCGGGTCTCGGTCACCTTCACGCGCACACTGTCCTTGGACTCGTCGGCCGACGCCGAGTAGTCACTGCAGGCGCCGCCCCAGAAGTGCAGCGTCAGCGACTTGCCGTCCGCGCTGTAGGACTCGACGCGCAGCGTCGGGTCCGGGTTCGTGCCCGGCTTCTCGGTGGGCGTCGGCGTGGGGCTCGGCGTGCTCGGCGAGGTCAGGAACTTCGGCTCCACCGCCGGGTGCGTCACGGTGAAACTGTCCTGCGCGCCCTGCGGCTTCACCTCGAAGAGCCAGGACGGCACGAGCGCCTGGCGCCCGTCCACGAACTGCACCGCGAGCCCGAACGTCGCGTCCTTCACGGTGATGGGCTGCGGCTTCGGGGGAGCGGACGAGGGCTCGCAGGGCGCCTGCGTCTTCGTGTCGTCCGCGCTCTGCTGACCGTTGCCCACAGCCGGCTGCTGCCCGTCGCCCGCCGCGTCCGGCACCGGCGTGGCGCATCCGCCGATGCCTACACGGCCATCGCCCCGGCCCGACTTGTTGAGCTGCTTCAGGGTCTCGTCGGCGCTCGTCACCGGATACGTCGCGCCCTTCTCCGGCGCCTTCAAGTGGCCGCTGCCGCCGACCACTTGGCCGTCCGAGCCGACCTGGATGCCGGTCGACCAGCCGTACGTCGGGAGGCCGCCCACCTTCGGGTCGGCGTTCACCACCCGTACGGCGCCCATGAGTTGGCGGGCGTCCAGCTTTGCGTCGTCCTGGCCGAGTGCCTTCAGGACCGGGGTGGCCGCCTTCTTCGCCGCGCCCTCACCGACCGCCTCGCCCGAGCCGTTCGGGGCGGTCGACGTCTCCGAACAGGGCTTGCCCTTCTGGCAGTTGTCGGTGCCGCCGGTGGCGTACTTGGTGAACGTCCAGGTGCCGGGGGCCTGCTTGCTCACCTGGAGCGAGGGCCCCGAGCCGTCCTTGGCCGGACCGATCCGCCAGGCCCCGTCCTGCGACGTGGGCTTGCCCTCGACGCCCAAGGCCTCGGCGAGCTCGGTCACTTGGTCCGCGCCGACCGTGCCCCGCGCGTGGTACACGGCCGCCGACTCCGGTCCGCCGGGCAGCTTGCCCTCGGCGCGGTACGCGGCGCCGTTCGGGTCGGGCTCGCCCGGGGCGATCCCTCCGGTGCCGCCGTCCCGGTCGCCGTCCGTGTATCCGTCGAGCGCGAGCGGCGGGGGAGTCCCGCCGTCTCCCGCGGGCGCGCCGCCATTGCTGCTGCCGCCGCTGCCGCCGGACGCCGTCGCGGCGAAGTAGGCGCCGCCGCCACCGACGAGCAGCACCGTGGCCGCCACCGACGCGACGGCAAGGCGGGAACGCCGCCGCTGCGGCTCGGCCGCGTCATGAACGGATCGCTCGGTGCTCACCGCATCGCTCCTTCGACTGCACTGCTGTCCCTCGGGACCCGTGCGTGGGTCTCGTTCGTATCCCGCATCCCCTTTACGGGGGACAGCGGTGGGACGCAGCGGGGGAGCGCACGGTTCCCTCCGTGCGCGCCGATGCCCCTGGAATCAGTCTCGGTCAGTCTCCGTACTCGGACATTCCGTCGATCAGCCGCGCGGACGCGGTCGGCACGGTGACTCCGTGGATCAGGGCGGGCGACACCGGGGCGGCGGCGGCCGCGGCGGGCGCCACCCAGTGCGGGGCCATGCGGGCGCAGTCGCCGCGCAACGTCTCCATGTTCTCCAGGGGCTCGTAGGGCAGCTCGACGGGACGCGTGGTGACGACATGCTTCGAGATAACGGCCATATACGCACCGTACGCATCTGAAGTCCTGCGAAAAAAGCCCTACTATCGGGTAGTTTTGCCTCTTCAGTGGGGGTGCCCTGACCCGGTAGCGTGAACCGTCAACCCCTCGCCTCTCCTCCACAGGAGTACTCAGCCGTGCGTATCGCAGTCACCGGCTCCATCGCCACCGACCACCTGATGACCTTCCCCGGCCGCTTCGCCGACCAGCTGGTCGCCGATCAGCTGCACACGGTCTCTCTCTCCTTCCTTGTCGACGCCCTCGACGTCCGCAGGGGAGGCGTCGCCGCCAACATCAGCTTCGGCATGGGACAGCTCGGTACCGACCCGATCCTGGTGGGTGCCGCGGGCTCCGACTTCGACGAGTACCGCGCCTGGCTCGACCGGCACGGCGTGGACACGGCCTCCGTACGCATCTCGGAGACCCTGCACACCGCGCGCTTCGTCTGCACCACGGACGCCGACCACAACCAGATCGGCTCCTTCTACACGGGCGCGATGAGCGAGGCCCGCCTCATCGAGCTGAAGACCGTCGCCGACCGCGTGGGCGGCCTCGACCTGGTCCTGATCGGCGCCGACGACCCCGAGGCGATGCTCCGCCACACCGAGGAGTGCCGCTCCCGCAAGATCCCGTTCGCCGCGGACTTCTCGCAGCAGATCGCGCGCATGGAGGGCGAGGAGATCCGCACCCTCCTCGACGGCGCCACGTACCTCTTCTCCAACGAGTACGAGAAGGGGCTCATCGAGTCCAAGACGGGCTGGACCGACGCCGAGATCCTCTCCCGGGTCGGCCACCGTGTGACCACCCTCGGCTCGCGCGGCGTCCGCATCGAGTCCGCCGGGCAGGACCCGATCGAGGTCGGCGTCGCCGAGGAAGAGGCGAAGGTCGAGCCGACCGGCGTCGGCGACGCGTTCCGCGCGGGCTTCCTTTCGGGCCTGGCCTGGGGCGTCTCGCACGAGCGCGCGGCGCAGGTCGGCTGCATGCTCGCCACCCTGGTCATCGAGACCGTCGGCACGCAGGAGTACGAGCTGCAGCGCAGCAACTTCATGGAGCGCTTCACCAAGGCGTACGGCCATGCCGCGGCCGCCGAGGTCCAGGCACACCTGGCCTAGTCACGAGCTCCGGCGGACCACATAGGCAGTGCCGTGGTCCGCCGGCTCCTCGCCCACGTACTCCTGCCCCCGCATCTCGCACCACGCCGGGATGTCGAGCCGGGCCGCCTCGTCGTCGGAGAGGACCGTGACGGTGCCGCCGACCGGCACGTCCCCGATGACCTTCGCGAGCTCGATGACGGGCAGCGGACAGCGCTTGCCGAGCGCGTCGACGACGAGAGAAGCGGATTCCGCGCGCTTCGTGGCTGCCACCGGCGCGCCCAGCTGCTCACGGACCCCGGCCACCACACCCGGCAGCACCTCCAGAAAATGCTCGACCTCTTCTTCCTGGGTCCCCCGTGGGAGTGACACCCGGACATTGCCCTCGCTGAGTACGCCCATGGCCTTCAGGACATGGCTCGGGGTCAGCGTCGAGCTGGTGCAGGACGATCCGGACGAGACCGAGAACCCGGCCCGGTCCAGCTCGTGCAGCACTGTCTCCCCGTCGACATAGAGACACGAGAACGTGACGAGATGGGGCAGGCGCCGCACCGGATCGCCCACCACCTCCACGTCCGGCACGAGCCCGGGCACCCGCGCCCGGATCCGCTCGGTCAGCTCCCGCAGCCGGGCCCCCTCCGCGGCGGCCTCGGCCCGCACGGCCCGCAGCGAGGCCGCGGCGGCGACCACCGCGGGGATGTTCTCGAAGCCGGCCGCCCGCCCCGACTCCCGCTCATCGGCGGGGCCTTGAGCGGCGAACCGCACTCCCTTGCGTACGACGAGAAGTCCCGCACCCGCGGGCCCGCCCCATTTGTGGGCACTCGCGGCAAGCAGCGACCAGTCCCCGTCGACAGGACCCCACGGCAGCGACTGCGCCGCGTCCACGAGCAGCGGCACCCCGGCGGCACGACATGCCGACGCGACCTCGGCCACCGGCTGTTCCGTGCCCACCTCGTGGTTGGCGGACTGCAGGCAGGCGAGGGCGGTGTCGGGGCGCAGCGCCCCGGCGTACGCCTCGGGGTCCACCGCACCGGCCCGGTCCACCCCCACCTCGGTGACCGTCCCGCCATCGGCCTCGTGCGCCGCGGCCGAATGGAGGACCGACGAGTGCTCGACCGCGGACACCACCAGATGCCGCCCGACACGCCGCCGCCCGGCGAGCGCCCCGGCGATCCCGGAGTGCACCGCACGGGTCCCGGACGAGGTGAAGGAGAGCTCGTCGGGGCGGCACCCGACCGCATCCGCGGCGGCCTCGCGCGCCGCGTCGAGCAACAGCCTGGCCCGCCGCCCCTCCCGATAGAGCCGCGCGGGATCGGCCCACCCCTCATCGAGCGAGGCCTGCAGCGCCTGCCGGGCAACGGGATGAAGGGGAGCGGAGGAGGCAGCATCGAAGTAGGACACACAGCAACGCTAAAGCGTGCGCCCGATGCAGCGCCCCGAAGGGGCGCGAGGAACTGCGCGACAAGCCCCAACGCACCCGCACCCGCGGACCGACAGATTCCGCCGAGCTGCTGGGCGCCGGACCCCCCGTCAGAAAGGGGCCGACGGAGGGGCGTCCCACCCTTCGGAGTGACCCGCGGCGCGTTAGGCACCCTCCCCGCGCGACCCCAAATAGCGTCCAGTAAGGTTTGGCCCGCATAAACATCCAAACCCCTGCCCGCCGCAGGGCGGCGACCGACGACCGAGAAGGCCGCACCCGACCGCGCGGGCCGAGACTCTCGGGAAGGCGCTACGTGAGTCCCAACGGCTCCGACCGCTCGTCGCGGCGCCCGATGCGGCGGAAGCTGCCGCAGGTGCTGACTGCGGGCCTGATCCTGGCGACCGCAACCGGTTGCACATACAAGGACTTCCCCCGCCTTGGTATGCCCACCCCCGTAACGGAAGAGGCTCCACGGATCCTCTCCCTCTGGCAGGGCTCGTGGGCGGCAGCGCTCGCCACGGGCGTGCTGGTCTGGGGTCTGATCCTGTGGAGTGTCATCTTCCACCGGCGCAGCCGCACCAAGGTGGAGGTACCTCCGCAGACGCGTTACAACATGCCGATCGAGACGCTGTACACGGTGGTCCCGCTCATCATCGTCTCGGTGCTCTTCTACTTCACGGCTCGCGATGAGTCGAAGCTCCTCAAGCTCGACGAGAAGCCCGCCCACACGATCAACGTGGTCGGCTACCAGTGGAGCTGGGGCTTCAACTACATCGAGGACGTGCCGGGTTCCAACAAGGGCGACGCCAAGACGTCCAAGGAGCTCGAGGCCATCCCGGACAAGTTCCGCAAGGCCTTCCCGGCGAACGCCGGCGGCGTCTACGAGGTCGGTACGCCCGGCGAGCGGAACCCGCAGAACGGCAACCCCGGCCCGACCCTCTGGCTCCCCAAGGGCGAGAAGGTCCGCTTCGTACTGACTTCGCGTGACGTCATCCACTCCTTCTGGGTGGTGCCGTTCCTCATGAAGCAGGACGTCATCCCGGGCCACACCAACGCCTTCGAGGTGACTCCCAACAGGGAGGGCACCTTCATGGGCAAGTGCGCCGAGCTCTGCGGTGTCGACCACTCCCGGATGCTCTTCAACGTGAAGGTCGTTTCCCCCGAGCGCTACCAGAAGCACCTCGAGGACCTCGCGAAGAAGAACCAGACCGGTTACATCCCGGCCGGCATCGAGCAGACGAGCCACGAGAAGAACCGGGAGACGAACAACCTGTGAGCATCCTCAACGAACCTCAGGGTGCCGCGGCAGCAGACGACTCGTACGAGAATGAGCTGCCGGTACGGCGCAAGCAGCCGGGCAACGTCGTCATCAAGTGGCTGACCACCACTGACCACAAGACGATCGGCACGCTCTATCTGGTCACGTCGTTCGCGTTCTTCTGCATCGGCGGTGTGATGGCGCTCTTCATGCGCGCCGAGCTCGCCCGCCCCGGCTCGCAGCTGATGTCGAACGAGCAGTTCAACCAGGCGTTCACGATGCACGGCACGATCATGCTGCTGATGTTCGCGACGCCGCTGTTCGCCGGATTCGCGAACTGGATCATGCCGCTGCAGATCGGCGCGCCCGACGTGGCGTTCCCGCGGCTGAACATGTTCGCGTACTGGCTGTACCTCTTCGGCTCGCTGATCGCGGTGGGCGGCTTCCTCACCCCGCAGGGTGCGGCCGACTTCGGCTGGTTCGCCTACTCCCCGCTGTCGGACGCCGTCCGCTCGCCGGGCATCGGCGCCGACATGTGGATCATGGGTCTGGCCTTCTCCGGCTTCGGCACGATCCTCGGCTCGGTCAACTTCATCACCACGATCATCTGCATGCGCGCTCCCGGCATGACGATGTTCCGGATGCCGATCTTCGTGTGGAACGTCCTGCTGACCGCCGTACTGGTCCTGCTGGCCTTCCCGGTCCTGGCCGCCGCGCTGTTCGCCCTGGAGGCGGACCGCAAGTTCGGTGCCCATATCTTCGACGCCTCAAATGGCGGCGCGCTGCTATGGCAACACCTCTTCTGGTTCTTCGGCCATCCAGAGGTGTACATCATCGCGTTGCCATTCTTCGGAATCATTTCCGAGGTCATCCCGGTCTTCTCCCGGAAGCCGATGTTCGGCTACATGGGCCTGATCGGCGCGACGATCGCGATCGCGGGTCTCTCCGTGACCGTGTGGGCGCACCACATGTACGTCACCGGTGGCGTGCTCCTGCCGTTCTTCTCCTTCATGACGTTCCTGATCGCCGTGCCAACAGGCGTGAAGTTCTTCAACTGGATCGGAACGATGTGGAAGGGCTCACTGAGTTTCGAGACACCGATGCTCTGGGCCGTCGGCTTCCTGATCACCTTCACCTTCGGTGGTCTGACCGGCGTCATCCTGGCCTCGCCGCCGATGGACTTCCACGTCTCCGACTCGTACTTCGTGGTCGCGCACTTCCACTACGTCGTCTTCGGCACCGTGGTCTTCGCGATGTTCTCCGGATTCCACTTCTGGTGGCCGAAGTTCACCGGCAAGATGCTCGACGAGCGCCTCGGCAAGATCACGTTCTGGACGCTGTTCGTGGGCTTCCACGGCACGTTCCTGGTGCAGCACTGGCTGGGTGCCGAGGGAATGCCGCGTCGTTACGCGGACTACCTCGCCGCCGACGGCTTCACCGCGCTGAACACGATCTCGACGATCTGCTCGTTCCTGCTCGGTCTGTCGATCCTGCCGTTCTTCTACAACATCTGGAAGACGGCCAAGTACGGCAAGAAGATCGAGGTCGACGACCCGTGGGGCTACGGCCGTTCGCTGGAGTGGGCGACGTCCTGCCCGCCGCCGCGGCACAACTTCCTCACGCTGCCGCGCATTCGCTCGGAATCCCCGGCGTTCGACCTGCACCACCCGGAGATCGCGGCGCTCGACCAGCTTGAGCACGCAGGCCACGGTGCCAGCGCCATCGCGGGCAGCAAGGAGGCCGGCAAGTGAAGATCCAGGGCAAGATGTTCATCTGGCTGAGCGTCTTCGTGCTCGCCATGGCGATCGTCTACGGCTGGTGGTCCAAGGAGCCGGCCGGTACGACCGCGCTCTTCCTGGCCTTCGGCCTGTGCATCATGATCGGCTACTACCTGGCCTTCACGGCCCGGCGTGTCGACGCGGCCGCACAGGACAACAAGGAGGCCGAGGTAGCGGACGAGGCCGGCGAGGTGGGCTTCTTCAGCCCGCACAGCTGGCAGCCGCTCTCCCTGGCCGTCGGTGGTGCGCTCGCCTTCATGGGCGTCGTCTTCGGCTGGTGGCTGCTGTACTTCTCGACCCCGATCATCCTGATCGGCCTCTTCGGCTGGGTCTTCGAGTACTACCGCGGCGAGAACCAGACCCAGTGAGTCTGTAGTTCACACCCGCACCGAGGGGGCGGGGGGGGGGGCGCGCCCGTGGTCGGCTGGACGACGCCCAGCCGAGCGGGGGCGGACCAGACTCTCAACCTCGGACCGCGGTCTGAGGAGGTCGGATATCCGAGAGGAAG
>NZ_JBHYIG010000157.1:11346-22284 GCF_042740015.1 Streptomyces sp. NPDC059037 | reverse complement strand
GGGGCGGGGTTGTTCCGCCTCCCGACCGGGGGGGTGTGGGGGGCCCCCCCCGCCCGCGGGGGGGGCCCCGCCCCCCCCCCCCCGCCCCCACGCCCGGATCGGACCATCAGGCCCGCCCGGATCAGACCGCCTGCGCCGCCACGTACGAACCGCGCTTCTCGATCGCCATCTGGTACAGGCGCCCGGCGCGGTACGAGGAGCGGACCAGCGGCCCGGACATGACGCCGGAGAAGCCGATCTCCTCGGCCTCCTCCTTCAGCTCCACGAACTCCGCCGGCTTGGCCCAGCGCTCCACGGGGTGGTGGCGCGGCGTCGGGCGCAGGTACTGGGTGATCGTGATGAGCTCGCAGCCCGCGTCGTGCAGGGCGTGCAGCGCCTCGCTGATCTCCTCGCGCTCCTCGCCCATGCCGAGGATGAGGTTCGACTTGGTGACCAGGCCGGCCTCACGCGCCCGGGTGATGACCTCCAGCGAGCGCTCGAAGCGGAAGCCGGGGCGGATCCGCTTGAAGATGCGCGGCACGGTCTCCACGTTGTGCCCGAGGACCTCGGGGCGCGAGGAGAAGACCTCGGCCAGCTGGTCGGGGTCGGCGTTGAAGTCGGGGATGAGCAGCTCGACCTTGGTCTTGCCCTCCGCCCGCTCCGCCGTCATCGCGTGGATCTGGCGCACGGTCTCCGCGTACAGCCAGGCGCCGCCGTCCTCCAGGTCGTCGCGGGCGACGCCGGTGATCGTGGCGTAGTTCAGGTCCATCGTGACGACGGACTCGCCCACGCGGCGCGGCTCGTCGCGGTCCAGGGCCTGCGGCTTGCCCGTGTCGATCTGGCAGAAGTCGCAGCGCCGGGTGCACTGGTCACCGCCGATGAGGAAGGTGGCCTCGCGGTCTTCCCAGCATTCGTAGATGTTGGGACAGCCCGCCTCCTGGCAGACCGTGTGCAGGCCCTCGCTCTTCACGAGGTTCTGCATCTTGGTGTACTCGGGGCCCATTTTCGCCCGGGTCTTGATCCACTCGGGCTTGCGCTCGATGGGGGTCTGGGCGTTCCGGACCTCCAGGCGCAGCATCTTGCGTCCGTCGGGTGCGACTGCGGACACATCGGCTCCCTGTAGCTTCGATTCTTCGGCGTACATCAGGGTACGCCCGTGATGTCGTTGGGCTTACGTCTGGCCAACCTGTGGCCGACGGGGTGCATTCCCTAGGCGGTGGCCTTCTCGGCCTCGGGTACGGCTTCGGGTACGGCGGCGGTCCGCTCGGGTACGGCCTCGGCCCGCTCGGCGCGCTCGACGAGACGCGGCTTGAGCTCCGCGTTCTCCAGGATGTCCCGAAGATGCCGCTCGGCGGCAGGCAGGACGTCGGCGATCGTGACCTCGCGGCCCAGTTCGTACGAGAGCGAAGTCACGCCCGCGTCGCGGATGCCGCACGGGATGATCTTGTCGAACCAGGTGCTGTCCGGGTTCACGTTGAGCGCGAAGCCGTGCATCGTCACGCCCTTGGCGACGCGGATGCCGATCGCGGCGATCTTGCGGTCCTCGCGGCGCTGGCCCGCGTTGGACGGGGCGTACTCCGGGCCGTTGAGCCGGGGGTCGAACTCATCGTCAGCGACCCGCGGGTCGAAGTCCAGGTTCAGCCCGCCCAGCGCCGGACGCTGCTCGCCTTCTTGTCGCGGCTCGCCGAGCACCCATACGCCGCTGCGCCCCTCGACCCGCGAGGTCTCCAGGCCAAACTCCGCACACGTACGGATAAGAGCCTCTTCCAGGCGGCGCACATGTGCTACGACGTCCACCGGGCGCGGCAGCTTCTGGATCGGGTAGCCCACGAGCTGGCCCGGGCCGTGCCAGGTGATCTTTCCGCCGCGGTCCACGTCGATGACGGGGGTGCCGTCCAGCGGGCGCTCACTGGGGTCCGTGCGGCGGCCCGCCGTGTAGACCGGCGGGTGCTCCAGGAGCAGACAGGTGTCGGGGAGCTCGTCGGCGAAGCGCGCGGCGTGCACCCGGCGCTGCTCGTCCCAGGCCTCCTGGTACTCGACGAAGTCCGGGCCGAAGCCCAGCCGGACGAACTCAATCTCACTCACGGCAAGTGCCTCCCTAGAACCTTCACCGTGCACATATCGCGCCCCCAGCCACTGTACGGGCAGCGGATTCCCGTCAGTCCTCCGGTCAATCCTCACACGATCGGATGAATGCAGGTCGAAGGTCGCGATGAGGGCGTTGAGGGCCGTTACATTCACGCCGTTCACAGAGCCATAAGGGCTGCTCAAGGCAACGCCCGAAAGGCAGGAGACCGCACAGCTGATGACGGAACGACCTCCGCAGCGCACGCCCAACCGCCAGCTGGCCGCGCTCATCTCAGAAGCCGGCTTTTCCAACGCGGGGCTCGCGCGCCGCGTCGATCAGCTGGGGCTCGAGCACGGTCTCGATCTGCGGTACGACAAGACATCGGTGACCCGCTGGCTGCGCGGGCAGCAGCCGCGCGGCACCACACCCGCGCTGATCGCCGAGGTCTTCACCCGGCGGCTCGGCCGGCGCCTGTCCGCCCAGGACCTGGGGCTCGACGCGTGCGCGCCGGTGTACGCAGGGCTGGAGTTCGCGGCAACGCCCGAGGAGGCCATCGACATCGTCGGCGGGCTCTGGCGCAAGGACTCCGGGAGCCATGCCGAGCTGCGGAAGATCGCGTTCACCCCGGCCGGGCTCGTCGTACCGAGCAGGGACTGGCTGATCGGCCGCGCCGACGACCGGGTGGGCCGCGGCGACCACGGCCCCGGCAGCGTCCGCGTGCCCTCGCAAGGGCGTCCGGCCATACCGCGCCAGCGCAAGGAACCCGAGCGAGGCGTCGGGGCGAAGGTGAGCAGCGGTGACATCGCCGCCCTGCGCTCCGTCGGCGAGCTCTTCCGCGCGCTCGACCACGCGTACGGCGGCGGGCACGCCCGGCAGGCGCTCGTGCGCTATCTGGAGCACGAGGCCGAGCCGATGCTGCGCGGCAGCTACGGCGAGCAGGCCGGGCGGCGGCTCTTCGCGGCCGCCGCCGACCTGACCCGGCTCGCGGGCTGGACCTCGTACGACATCGCGGCGCACGGCCTGGCCCAGCGGTACTACGTCCAGGCGCTGCGCCTCTCGCAGGCGGCGGGGGACCGGGCGTACGGCAGTTATGTCCTGGTCACGATGAGCCGCCAGGCCGTCTACCTCGGGCACGGGCGCGAGGCGGTCCAGCTGGCGCGGGTGGCGCAGCAGGGCGTCGGCTCCGCGGCGCCGCCCGTCGTGCAGGCCCTGCTGCACTCCGTGGAGGCGCGGGGGCACGGCGTCCTCGGGGAGGTGCGGGCGTGCACGGCGTCGATGGTGCGGGCCGAGCGTGCGCTCGAAGCCGCGCGGCCCGGTGACGAGGTCCCCTACTGGGCGCGGTTCTTCGACGAGGCGCAGCTCGCCGACGAGTTCGGCCACTGCCACCGGGACCTCCAGCAGTACCGGGTGGCCGCCCAGCACGCGGAGCGCTCGCTCCAGCTGCGGGCCGCCGGCTATGCCCGCAGCCGGCTCTTCTGCCGGGTGGTCCTCGCCTCCGCGCGCCTCGCCCTGGGTGAGCTGGAGCAGGCCTGCCAGCTCGGCGCGGAGGCGGCGCAGGCCGCGGGCGAGATGCGGAGCGTCCGTGCGGTCGAGTACGTACGGGACTTCGAGCGGCGCCTTGAGCCGTACCGGGACGCGGCGCCGGTGCGGGGGTACCGGGACAAGGTGGCGGCGCTGGGCTGACGTCCGGCGGTGCGATGTAAGGGGCGGGGCACCAGGTGCCCCGCCCCTTACACGTCTTACACGTCTCTCCGTAGTGCGCTATCTCAGGTTCGCGACCGCCTCCGGAGTCAACGCCTCGTCCCACGTGGTCAGTTCGTCGAGGTCGCCGCGCAGGCTCGCGGTCTCCGTCCCGATGGACCGCAGCGGCAGCGGGATCGACGCCGCGACCGACCCGACCCGCTCCCCGTCGGCGTACAGAGTGGTGTGACCCTCGGTCGTCACCCAGGTCAGCCGTGTCCAGCGGTCCAGCGGGAGCGTGTAGTCGAAGCTGTGGTCCGCCGAGCCGTACCGCGTGAAGCCGACCTTGCCCGTGCCGTGCTGCATCAGCTTCAGGGCGCCCGCCTTGGAGCTGAGGAGCACCTGGTCGGCGGTCCGGGACGACGGGCGGACCTGCACGGACACCGTCCACGGCTCGGCGACGTCCAGGCCGCCGAAGCCGACGCCGTCCTTGTCGGAGTCGAAGCGCCAGGCCTGACCGCGCACGCCGGGCACGGGCGTCGGGTTGTTGATGATGTAGGAGGTGCCGGGCAGGACGCCCGCCGTGTCCTCGGCGAGGATCGTGTTGCCGGGGCTTCCCGCGTACGTCCAGCCGTTCGGGTACGACGCGTCGTCGAAGGTCCAGTGGTGGCTGGGGCGCCCCTCGACGCGCGGCGGCACCGGCGCGGGCGTCGTGCCCGGAGGGTCGCCGATCAGGGCGGCGCGGGCCCTGAAGTCGGCGAGCGTGTCCGGTGTCGCGGACTTGTTCCAGGCGCGGTCGGCGAGGATCGCGCGGGCGCCCGCCATGCTCTTCTCGAAGTAGCCGTCGTCGGCCCAGAAGTTGTAGTCCGCCCAGTTGGTGAGCCCGGAGCCGAGCATGTCGGGGTCGGTGTTCGGGGCCCAGCCGTCGTACATCCAGGGCTCGTCCGGGTAGAGGTGGTGGTAGTTGTTCGGGGTGTCGTAGAAGGGGCCGATGGCGATCTCGTCGTGGCCGGGGATGGCGGGCTCGGCGCCCGTGCCCTCCCAGGTGAGGAAGACGACGGGGCCGTGCACCTTCTGCTGGGGCGCGGTGAGGTGCTCGGAGCCGTTGTAGACGGCGGTGCGCTTGCCGTGCGAAGCGACCACGTCGTCCAGGGTGTTGATGTAGCGGTTGAGCAGGTCGCCGAGCGTGGAGACGTCGGGCGCCGACGCGAGGTAGTCCTTCACGCGCGGGCACTCGGCCAGCTGCCCGGGCACTTCCTCCGCGCCGATCGAGAAGAGCGGCGCGTCGAACCAGCCCGCGAACTCGTCGACGATCTCCTTCGACTTCGCGATCGCCTTGTCGCTGGTCATGTCGATGATCCAGTCGGGCGTGAGGTGTGAGTGCGTGTGCGCCCCCGTGCACGCGTTCGCGCCGGATCCGAAGCCGATGCCGAAGGCCTCGCTGATCACGGTGGCATGGCCGGGGAGTTCGAGCCCGGGCATCAGCTGGACGTGGTGGCGGGCCGCGAACGACTTCAGGTGCTCGATGTCGGCGCGGCTGTAGCTGTGCTCCGGGTCGGCGAGGCCAGGGAACTTGGGGCTGTAGAGGCGGAAGCCCTCGGACTCGGAGAGGTGCAGGAAGAGGGTGTTGAGCTTCTGGTCGCCCATCCTGCGGATCAGGTTCTCCAGGTAGGAGATCTTCCAGTACTTGCGGCCCGCGTCGAGGTGGACCATGCGGACGGCCTGTGCGGGGCGGTCGGTGGAGCTGGCGCGGGGGACCTCGCGGTGGTCCTCCGTGTCGGTGGCGCGCAGGAGTTGGAGGAGGGTGCGCGTGCCGTAGTACAGGCCGTGGGTGGACGCGGCCCTGATGTGGATCGGGCCCGTGCTGTCGAAGGCGTAGCCCTCGGCGCCGAGTCGGCCGTCGGCGGTGAGGCCGAGCGTGATGTCGCCGTCCGCGGGGCGTCCCGTGTCGTCGCTGATGCGCGGCGTGATGCCCGTGACCTGCTTGATCTCCGTACGGAGCTGGGTGGCGAGCCCGCGTACGGACTGCCGTGCGGGGCCCGGCAGTTCACTGCGTCCCGAGGGGAGCGCCGTGGTGGAGCCGGCCCGCGGGTCGATCAGGATGCGGGTGCGCTCGGTGAGCTTCGTACGGCCGTCGAGCGCGGTCCAGTCGGTGGGGCGGGGGATCACGGAGGGGGTGTTCGGGGCCGCGGTCGTGTCCGGAGCCGCTGCCGTGTCGGCGTGGGCGGTTGGCAAAGCTAGACCTCCCATGAATAGGCCGAGGATGAGCGATATCACCGGCATGGTGCGACACACGTGAGTCCTCCCGCGGCTTGACGGTCCGGTGGGACCGTAGCCGGGTGGTATCGGTGTGGCAAGGGGAGTTGCAGGGAGATGCAGGGAGATGCAGGGAAGAGGGAAGCCCCCGCGTGGGGGCGCGGGGGCTTCCGGGGGATTGGTCTAGAGGTCGGATGGATACGGGGGCGGTTCTCAAGACGTCAGGCCGCCGCGAGGGTATGCGTCAGGCCGCGAGCGGCAGCTGACTCGTCCCGTGCGTCGGGTGCACGCCGAAGTCCGCGAGCGCCGCACGCGCCGCACGGCGCCCCGAGTACAGGGCGCCTTGCACCGTGCTGGTGTCCCGGTGATCCCCGCACACATAGAGCCCCGAGAGCAGCCGCACCGGGCGGCGCAGGTCGTGCGGGGGCGGCATCGCGGGCACGGCCTCGCGGGTGTGGTGGACGGCGAGCGGCTCCCAGCGGGCCGTCGACGTGCCGTAGAGGTCGGCGAGATGGGCGAGGACGGCCCGCTCGTCGGGCGGCGGGCCGAGGACCGTCGAGGAGATGAGGGCGCGTCCCGCGGGCGCGCGCGAGGGGTCGACGTGGCTGATGACGGCGGTGTGCGCGACCGGACCCGAACGGTCGGCGTCGAGCAGCAGCGCGGGCTCGGCGAGCGGCGGCTCGGGAGCGGCGTGGTGCAGGACGGTCACCGGGTGGAAGGACGGCACCCGCAGGCCGGGCAGGAGCTCGGCGGCGGCGCGGGCGTCGGTGGCGAGCAGGACGGCGCGGCAGGGCAGTTCGCCCTGGTCCGCCGTCGTGACCGAGGTGGTGGACACGTCGGTGACGCGTACGCCGGTGCGCACCGTCCCCGGCGGCAGCGCGGCCGCCAGGAGCTCGGGGACCGCTTCGGCGCCGCCCTCCGGAAGGCACAGCCGGCCGCGCGCGTACGAGTGCAGGGCGAGGTCCGCGCACCGGCTCGACGTGGTCAGGTCCGCGTCGCACAGGAGCGCCGAGAGCAGCGGGCGCAGGAAGCCGTTGATGGTGCGTGACGGCAGGCCGCGGGCGAAGAGGGCGTCCGCCGCGGGGAGTTCGGGGCGCGCGAGGATGCGCTCCACGGGCGTTGCCGCGAGCCTGGCGAGCGCCGCGGCGAGGCGGGTTTGGTCGAGGGCGCTGCCGAGCGGGGCGGCGCGGGGCGCGGTCCTCGCGGCCCGGGGAACCCGGGGGGCGCTCGCGAGGGCGCGCGCCGCCGTGAGTGCGCCCCTTGCGCCCCGTGCGCTCGTGGGCTCGACGGCGCGGTGGTGCCGACCGTCGCTGTGCACCAGGATGCCGGGGGCGAAGGGCCGCAGCACGAGGGCGCCGAGCGCCGGTGTGTGACGCAGTTCGGGATACGACGTGGTGAGCAGCTGACCGATCCTGTCGAGCCGGAACCCGTCGACCTTCTCCGTGGACATTCGCCCGCCGACGTAAGGGGCGGCCTCCAGGACAACGGTCGTTACACCGGCGCTGGTCAGCTGGTGGGCGGCCGCCAGTCCCGCGACCCCCGCTCCCACGACGACGACATCCGCTTGGTGCGCAGGCTCTAGCACGTGCCCCTCCCCGAGGTTGCGCGGCTGCTGGGGACGTCATGCCCTCAACAGGGCTCCGGAATACCCGAGTTCCGCACGAGGGTAGGAGCCGGACCGGTCAACGGCAGTCGCGCATCGACCGGGCACGGTCGCACGACGGTCGCACGGCGATCAGGGGCCGATGCCGCCGCCCGTGCCGTCGGCGTGCCGTCATTTCTGCAAGGCAGCGCGGAGCGTCTCCTCGATGCCCGGGAACGCGAACGAGAATCCGGACTCCAGGAGTCGGGTCGGCAGCACCCGCTGGCTGCCGAGGACGTCACCGGCCATCTCACCGAGCACGATCCGCAGCGCCGGCTCCGGGGCCGTGAAAAACGTGGGCCGGTGCAGCACCCGCCCCATCGCGGCCGTCACCTCACGGTTGGTGAGCGGATCGGGCGCCGTCAGGTTGAACGGCCCCGACAGGTCGTCCCGGTCCAGGAGGTGGCGCAGCGCGGCGACCTCGTCGTGCAGCGAGATGAAGCTCCAATACTGGCGGCCGTTGCCCAGGCGTCCGCCGAGCCCGGCCTTGAAGAGCGGGAACATCCGCCCCCAGGCTCCGCCCTCGCGCGCCACCACCAGGCCGTTGCGCGCGATGACCGTGCGGATGCCCGCGTCCTGCGCGGCGGCAGCGGCCCCCTCCCACTCCACGCACAGCGACGGCAGGAAGCCCTCTCCATGAGGTGCGCTCTCGTCCACCGCGCGCTGACCGGTGTCTCCGTAGTACCCCATCGCACTGGCGGACAGGAACACCCGCGGCGGCTCGTCGAGCGCGGCAGCGGCGGCGGCGAGCGTCGCGGTGCCGAGCACCCTGCTGTCACGGAGCTCCCGCTTGTACGCGTCCGTCCAGCGGTGGTCGCCGATCCCGGCCCCCGCGAGATTGACCAGCGCGTCGCAGCCCGCGAGCCCCGCCGTGTCGACGTACCCCTCCTTGGGATCCCAGCGCACCTCGTCCTTCTTAAGAGGTGCCCGCCGCACGAGCCGCACCACCTCATGTCCGTCGTCGGCGAGGGCGCGCGTCAGCGCCGTCCCGATGAGGCCGGACGCACCGGTCACCGCGATGCGCAGCCGTCGCGTGGACGGCGCCGACGGCGCTGATTTCCTGGGCTCGGTGGGCTCCATGGAGCCATCCTGCCGTGAAATCGCTCCTCTGGGCCCCAGGGGGCGGCCGTACAGTGGCGCCCATGCCGGATACGCACATACGCACCGCTCTGCCGGACGACGAAGAAGCCCTCGGCCGTATCGACCGTGCCACCTGGTCCACGCTGCACGCGGTGCAGCCGGCGCCGCAGCCGCCCCATCCGCCCTTCTTCAACGAACGCTTCGGCCCGCACGACCATCTGGTCGCCGAACTGCACGGCGAGGTCGTCGGCTACATCAGGCTCGGCTATCCCACGCCGCTGCTCGCCCACGCCCACGTACGCCAGATCCTGGGTTTCGCCGTCGCCGACGAGGCGCGCGGCAAGGGGATAGGACGTGGCCTGGTCAGGGCCGCCGTGGAGGAGGCCCGACGGCAGGGCGCGCGCCGCATCACGCTGCGGGTCCTCGGCCACAACGCTCCGGCCAGGACGCTCTACGAGTCCGAGGGGTTCGTGGTCGAGGGGGTGCTGCCGGGCGAGTTCTTCCTGGACGGCGTCTACGTGGACGACGTGCTGATGGGCCGCCCTCTCTGATGCACCGCCTTCTGATGCACCGCCCTCTGACGCGTCGCTCCCTCTGGCTCACCGGAGACCGGCCCCCTGAAGGACCGGCCCGGCGTGCGGTCCCCACGCGCGCGTAGGAGCGTGAAGACGTACCCCGGAAGGAGCGAACCGATGATCAGGGCCGCGGCCAGTCGTCGGGACCGAGAGGAGCCGAGCCGGCTGCGCGAAGCGCCGCGGCCCCAGTGGATGCGCTGGTCTCCGCCGGTGCTCCTGGCCGTGATCTGCGTGATCCAGCTGGCCACTCCGGAGGCGGTCGACCTCAGCTTCCTGCTCGCGGCAGTCCCGCCGATGGCGGCGCTGTCGTACGGCGCGTCCGCCACGGCCCTCTTCGGCGGCAGCGTGATCATCCTGCTCTCGTTGCCGGGCTTCGGTCTCGGCCGCCCCGGGGACAGCGATCTTCTGACCGTCACCTTCGTGGCGCTGCTCAGCATCTTGTTCGCCTGGGTGCGCAGCCGCCGCGACGCCCAGCTGGTGACCGTCCGCACCGTCGCGGAGGCCGCTCAGTTCGCCGTCCTTCCGCCGCTGCCGGAACGCGTGGGCCCGGTGCGCTGCGCCGGCCTCTACCGCGCGGCACAGGGCGGGACTCTGGTGGGCGGCGACCTCTTCGACGTACGCAAGGGGCCGTGCGGCGTACGGGCGCTGGTCGGCGATGTGCAGGGGCACGGTCTGGAGGCCGTGGGCACGGTCGCCGCGCTGCTCGGCGCCTTCAGGGAGGCGGTGCTCGACCAGCCCGACCTGGAGGGGGTGGCCGGACGGCTCGACCGGCGTCTCGTGGTCGACGCCGAGCAGGCCGAACACGCCGAACTGTTCGCCACCGCCGTACTCCTGGAGTTCCGCGACGACGCCGCGGAAGTGCGGCTCGTCTCCTGTGGTCACCCGCCGCCGCTGCTGCTGCGCGGCGGCACCGTGGAGGAGCTCGATGTGGCACCGGGGCCCCCGCTGGGCCTGGGGATCGCCGGTGTCGCCGCGCCCGAGGAAGTGAGCGTGGCGCTGAAGCCCGGCGACCGGCTCCTTGCTGTCACCGACGGGGTGACCGAGGCACGGGACGCGTCCGGGGCCTTCTATCCGCTGGCCGAGCGCCTCTCCTCGTTCCCCGTCGAGGTGTGGGACAACCCCGCGGTCCTGACGTCCGCGGTCTGGCGGGACCTCGTGCGGTTCTCCGGCGGGGTCGGGGACGACGTGGCGCTGCTGGCGTTCGCGGTGGAGGTCTAGGCCCCCGGGCCCCGAGGGGTGGCGAGGAGCCGCAGGCCGCCCGTCAGCTCCCGCAGGCAGTGCACCGCGAGGGCGGCGGGGGAGCCGGGGCCTTCGGCGGGCGCGTCCGTGGCGGCCCAGGTCTCCAGGGCCAGGCGGACGGCGTCCGTGGCGGCGGCCGCCGCCAGGCGTACGTCCAGGGGGTCGGCGTCGCCCCCGGCGAGCCCGGCGATCACGGGGACCAGCTGCTCCTCGGACTCCTGGTTCACGCGGTACCAGACGGCACGCAGCGCCGGATCGTCCTGCGCGGCGCGCAGCAGGCCCCGCGTCCACTCCAGGGACTCGACCGCGCGGTCGTGGGCCGCCGGGGCGGCCGCCGGCCGCGGGCCGCCCAGCGCCGCCCGCCCCCCCCCCGCGCGCGCGCGCGCGCCCCCACGGGGGCGGGCCCGCGCGGGCGCCCC
>NZ_JBHYIG010000157.1:0-11336 GCF_042740015.1 Streptomyces sp. NPDC059037 | reverse complement strand
GGACACCGTCGCACCTGCCCGCCCTGTCACCGCCTCACCCACCCGCCGACAGTGCGCGTCTCGTCGGGCGGGGCGCCCCCCCGCCCCCGCCTCCACACCCGGGCCTCGACCGCGCGGCCGTCCGCCGCGGTGAGCGCGTCGGCGATGGACCGCTCAAGGGCCGTCGCCACTCCGGCGGCCGGATCGAGCGCGGCCAGACGGGTGCGCCACTGCGCGCCGCCGCCCGCGAGGAGCGGGCCGACCGCGTCCTGCTTGTTGCGGAAGTACCGGTAGAAGGTGCGCAGCGCCACCCCGGCCCGGCCCGCGATCTCCTCGGCCGTGGTGCCGTCCGGGCCGCGCTCGGCGAAGAGTTCGGCGGCGGCGCGGGCGATGTCGAGCTGCGTGGCCGCTTTGCGGCGCTCGGTCAGCGACGGTTGCGATGGCTGCGTCGGTTGGGTGCTCACGCCCGCAGCCTACGCGCGGACATCACCCTGATACATGAATTGTCGGCATGGCAAAACATGCCAGACGGGCGTACATTGAAATGAGACCGGGGAGGCCGGATCCATCGAAGGACCGGGGAGCCCGGAGCTGATCGGAGGCAATTTCATGAACCGCTACGAAGGCCGTCGCGCACTGATCACCGGTGGCGGCTCGGGCATCGGCCAGGCCACCGTCCTGCGGATCCTGGAGGAGGGCGGCAAGGTCGTGGCCGCCGACGTCAGCGAGGCCGGCCTGAAGGACACCGTCGAGAAGGCGGGCGCGGCGGCCGACCGGCTCACCACCCTCGTCGTCGACATCTCCGACGAGACCTCGGTGCGCGAGGGCGTCGCCGCGGCGGTCACCGCACTCGGCGGCCGCGGCCTCGACGTACTGGTGAACGCGGCGGGCGTGCTCCGCTCCTCGCACACCCACGAGACCAGCCTGGAATCCTTCAACCGCGTCATCCAGGTCAACCTGGTCGGTACGTTCCTGGTGATCCGCGAGGCGATACCGGCCCTGCTGCAGGGCGACGGCGCGGCCGTCGTCAACTTCAGCTCCACGTCCGCGATGTTCGCCCACCCGTACATGGCGGCGTACGCGGCGAGCAAGGGCGGCATCCAGTCCATGACGCACGCGCTCGCCAGTGAGTACGGCAAGCAGGGCATCCGCTTCACCGCCGTCCAGCCCGGCTCCATCTCCAGCGGCATGACCGACGGCAGCGGCGCCAGCAGGCAGAGCGTGGGCCCCGGCCTGCCCGAGGACGCGGACATGAGCCTGTTCATGAAGCTCGCCCCGGCCATCGGCCAGGGCTTCGCGGGACCGGAGTCCGTGGCCTCCGTGGTCGCGATGCTCGGCTCCGAGGACGGCAAGTTCATCACCGGCACCGAGGTCCGCATCGACGGCGGCACCCACTTCTGACCGACGGCGGCACCCACTTCTGGCGGCACTCACTTCTGAGGGAAGAGCAGCATGAGCAAGGCAAGCGAGAGCTTCGCGGGCAAGGTCGTCGTCATCACCGGCGCGTCCGCGGGCATCGGATCCGGATTCGCCCGGCACGCCGCGACCCTCGGCATGCGTCTGGTCCTGGCCGACATAGCCGCCGACCGGCTCTCGGCCCTGGCCGGTGAACTGCGGGCCTCCGGCGTCGAAGTCGAGGCGGTCGTGACCGACGTGGCCGACCCGCTGTCCGTCGACGCCCTCGCGGACCGTGCGTACGACCGCTTCGGCGCGGTCGACATGCTGATCAACAACGCCGGGATCATGGCCATGGGCTACTCCTGGGAGATCCCCGCCGAGCGCTGGGACGCCGCCCTGCGGATCAACATCGGCGGGTATGTGAACGGCATACGTTCCTTTGTGCCGCGCCTGCTCGAGCGGTCCACGCGGACCTGGGTGCTCAATGTGTCGTCGGTCGGCGGACTGCTGCCGAGCCCTCTGATGGCGCCCTACAGCGTGACCAAGTTCGGGACGCTCGCGCTCACCGAGTCCCTCGCCCACGAGATGCGGATGAAGCAGGCGCGGGTGCAGGTCTCGGTGGTGCTGCCGGACTCGGTCAAGAGCGAGATATTCAGGGCCGCGCGGCCGGGGGACGGCACACCGCCGGAGACAGCGGAGTTCAACGAACAGTTGCAGCAGCGCGCCGACACCCAGGGGATCACGCCCGAGGAGCACGCACGCCGTGTCTTCGAGCAGGCCGCGGAGGGCCGTTACTGGATCATTCCGCAGCCCGAGATGATCGACGCGGCACTCCAGCCGCGCACGGACATGATCCTCTCGCGGACGAACCCGGGGCAGGAGCCGGGGCAGGAGCCGGGCGGGGTCTGAGCGGGAGCCGCTTCGGGCGAGCCAGGCCGGGGCCCGTTCGGCCGACCCGCGCCCGGCGGCCGTTCAGCCAAGTGGCATACCGCGGATCGCGGGCGGGGCCGGTCGGGCGGAGAGTCGGACCATGCGTGTCTTCCGAGGTATACCCGCCTGGCGTGTGCCGTCCTCGGTGCGCGCGGCGGGGGCCCGAGTGGTCGCGGCAGGGCGGTCGGCGCGAGTGGCCCGAGCGGCCCGTGTCGCGTTGTGCTGTGTGCCCGGGGCCGCGGCCGTGTCGCTGCTGCTGATATGCGCGGTGTCCGTGGGGCCGGGGACGGCGGCGCGGGCCGACGGGCCGGTGGAGTTCGGCGGGGTCACCGGGGCGGTGGTCGGCGTGAAGGGGCGGGACTCCCTGATGCCGGCGGCTGCGACGCGGGTGCGGCGGCCCGCCAGGGATCCGGTGGCACAGCCTCCCGTGGTGCTCCGCGCCGAGTGGCTGGCCGAGGCGGTGCAGGACCCGCCGCCCGCCCGGTACGCCGACCGGGTCGACGCGGTCTTCGTGCACCACACGGACTCGCCGAACGACTACGACTGCGCGGATGCCCCGCGCATCATCCGCTACCTGTACGTGGGGCAGGCGGAAGGCAGGCACTGGGACGACATCGGCTACAACTTCCTGGTCGACCGGTGCGGGACCATCTACGAGGGGAGGGCCGGCGGGATCGACAGAGCAGTGGTGGGGGCGCACACGCAGGGTTTCAACCGGGGGTCGGTGGGGATCGCGGCGATCGGGACGTTCACGGAGGGGACGCCGGTTCCCCGGGCCATGACCGACGCCGTGGCGGCGCTGGCCGCGTGGAAGCTCGGGCTCTCGGACATCGACCCGCGGTCGACGGTGCGGCTGGTCTCCACGCACAGCCTCAGCAAGTACCGGGCGGGCAGCAGCGGGCAGTTCCGGGCGATCTCCGGACACAGGGACGGCTACTACACGTACTGCCCGGGCGCCGCCCTGATGGCCGCGCTCCCCGCGATCAGGGAGACGGCGGCGAGGCTGCAGGGCCGGTAGCTACCGAGCCTCAGTCGATACCGCCGAACGCGACCCAGAGCTTCGGGTAGCGCTGGGCCATCACGCTGTTGTTCTCGAAGTCGAGCGGGGTGCCCTCCGGCTCCGGTGGGGCCGGTGCGATGCCGAGGTCGGGGGTGACGACGCCGGTGAGCTGCTCGTATGCCTCGTCGGCGGCGTACCCGAGCTCCTCGCCGTCACCGTCGATCTCCTCGTCGAAGTCCTCCAGGAGATCCGCGAGCGAGTCGGGGTCGTGCAGGGCGCCCTCGAAGACCTCACGCCCCTGGCCGATCAGCCAGCACCGGAAGTAGTCGAAGGCGTCGTCGCTCACGCCGCCGAGCAGGATCCAGGCGGCGCCCCAAAGGTCCCAGCGGTAGGCGCGGTTGTAGCGCGCCTCGAAGTGACGGGCGAAGTCGAGCACCATGTCCGGTTCGAGTTCGAGCAGCCTCTCGACGAGCAGGTCGGCGTGGTCCTCGGGGTCGCCCTCGGCGGCCACGCGGGTGCGGTCCACGATCTCCCAGAACTCCGTCTCGTCCATCACGGGACAAGCATCGGTCCTGGGGGATGGGTACGCACGCGGAGTGCGGCGGATGCGACTGTCTCGTTATGCGTGCACATGCCCATGGAAAACCCGACAGCAGGTGTCGGCATTGGGTGGCAGCCTCGGACCATGGACACCACACGCGCACTTCCGCACAGACTGACCGGAAAGATCGCCCTCGTCGCCGGTGCCACCCGTGGCGCGGGCCGGGCCATGGCCGTGGAGCTCGGCCGTGCAGGGGCCACCGTGTATGTGACGGGACGGACGACCCGCGAGCACACCAGTGAGGTCGGCCGCACCACCGAGACCATCGAGGAGACCGCCGAGCTGGTCACTGAGGCGGGAGCGGGAGCGGGCGGCGGCAAGGGCATCGCCGTACCGACCGATCATCTGGAGCCCGAGCAGGTCGAAGCCCTGGTCGAGCGGATCGACCGGGAGCAGGGCCGCCTCGACATCCTGGTCAACGACATCTGGGGCGGTGACGTCCACGTCGAGTGGGACAAGAAGATGTGGGAGCACGACCTCGACAAGGGGATGCGCATCCTCCGCCTCGGCGTCGAGACCCACATCGTCACCAGCCGGTTCGCGCTGCCGCTGCTCGTCAGGAACCCCGGCGGCCTCGTCGTCGAGGTCACCGACGGTACCGAGGAGTACAACGGCCCCAACTACCGCAAGCCCTTCTACTACGACCTGGCCAAGTCGGCCCCGCTGCGGATGGCGCGCGGCCTCGCCGAGGAGGTCGGGGAGTACGGCTGTACGGCGCTCTGTCTGACCCCCGGCTGGCTGCGCTCGGAGTTCATGCTCGACACCGCGTTCAGCGTGAGCGAGGAGAACTGGCAGGACGGCTGCGAGCAGAACCCGCACTTCGCGATCTCCGAGACGCCGACCTTCGTGGGCCGCGCCCTCGTCGCGCTCGCCTCCGACCCCGAGGTGGCCCGCTGGAACGGAAAGTCGCTCTCCAGCGGCGGTCTCGCCAAGGAGTACGGCTTCACGGACGTCGACGGTTCGGCGCCGGACGCCTGGCGCTATCTGACGGAGGTCGACCAGGAGAGCAAGACCGCCGACGTCACCGGCTACCGGTAAGAATCTTCAGAAGTCGTAGAACCCTCAGGAGTCGTAGAGCCCTCAGAAGTCGTAGAACCCTCAGGAGTCGTAGAGCCCCGTCATCCGCTCCGCCGCCCGCGCGAATCGCGCCCGCAGACCCGCGGGCGCGATGACCTCCGCCTCCGGCCCGAGCGCCATGAGCTGGGTGAACGCCACGTCCTCGTTCTCGACGGGCAGGGTGACCGTCACCCGGCCCGCCGCGTCGGGCTCACCCGCCGACTCCATGGCCTCACGCGCGGACGCGGGATCGGTGGCGTACGGAAGGTGCCGCACCCCCGCCTCGGAGAGCCGCACCACGACCTCGGACCGCAGGATCGCCCGCGCGAACTGCGCGGCCCGCTCCTCCCAGAAGCCCGGCAGGTCGAACTCCTCATCGCGTACGAAGCGTTCCTCGCCGGAGGCGATCGACGCGAACCGGTCGATGCGGTACACGCGGTACGCCCCGGAGTCGGGAACCCGCGCGCACAAGTACCAGACGCCCGCCTTGAGCACGAGCCCGTACGGCTCCAACTCCCGCTCCACCTCGGCCTCTTGGCGCCGGTAGCGGGCGGTGACCCGGCGGTCGTCCCACACCGCGTCCGCGACCGCGGGCAGCAGTTCGGGGGCGGGCGTCTCCTTGAACCACCCCGGCGCGTCCAGATGGAACCGCTGCGATGCGTTCTGCGAGGCGTCCCGCAGCGAGGGCATCAGCGCCGCCGACACCTTCAGCCGGGCCGCCGATGCCGCGTCCTCAAGGCCCATCTCCCGCAGCGCGCCCGGCACTCCGGACAGGAACAGCGCCTCGGCCTCGCTGCGCCCGAGCCCGGTAAGGCGTGTGCGATACCCGCCGATGAGCCGGTAGCCACCGGCCCGCCCCCGGTCGGCGTACACCGGAACGCCCGCCTCCGACAGCGCCTGCGCGTCCCGCGTGATGGTCCGCTCGGACACTTCGAGTTCGGCCGCGAGTTCGGCGGCGGTCATGGAGGGCCGTGCCTGAAGCAGCAGCACCATTTTGATGAGGCGGGCAGCGCGCATGGACCCATGATGCCGCGCACGCGAACGCGGGCCCCCACCAGACGGTGGGGACCCGCGCACGTATCAAGCGTCAAGCCGAAGGCTTACAGGCCGTACTTGGCCCGGGCCTCCTTCACCGCGGCAGCGGGCACCTCGCCGCGACGGGCGAGCTGCGCGAGCGCGGCGACGACGATCGACTCGGCGTCGATGCCGAAGTGGCGGCGCGCGGCGTCGCGCGTGTCGGAGAGGCCGAAGCCGTCCGCACCGAGCGAGGAGTAGTCCTGCTCGACCCACTGCGCGATCTGGTCGGGGACCTGGCGCATGTAGTCGGAGACGGCGAGCACGGGACCCTGCGCACCCTCAAGTGCCGTACGCAGGTAGGGAGTACGCTCCTCGCCGCGCAGGATGGCCTCGTCGGCCTCCAGGGCGTCGCGGCGCAGCTCGGTCCAGGAGGTCGCGGACCACACGTCGGCGGCCACACCCCACTCCTCGGCGAGCATCTTCTGCGCGGAGAGGGTCCAGTGGATGGCCGTGCCGGAGCCGAGCAGCTGGATGCGCGCGGCGTTGCCGGCGGGGGAGAGCCCGGCCGTCTCAGCGGTGTTGAACCGGTACAGACCGCGCACGATGCCCTCGTCCACACCCGCGGGCTTCGCGGGCTGCGGCATCGGCTCGTTGTAGACGGTGAGGTAGTAGAAGACGTTCTGGTCCTCACCGGGGGCCGCCTCGCCGTACATCCGGCGCAGACCGTCCTTGACGATCGCCGCGACCTCGTAGGCGAAGGCGGGGTCGTACGACATGGCGGCGGGGTTCGTCGCGGCGATCACCGGCGAGTGGCCGTCCGCGTGCTGCAGACCCTCACCCGTCAGCGTCGTACGCCCTGCGGTGGCGCCGATGAGGAAGCCGCGGCCGAGCTGGTCGCCGAGCTGCCACATCTGGTCGGCGGTCCGCTGCCAGCCGAACATCGAGTAGAAGATGTAGAAGGGGATCATGGCTTCGCCGTGCGTCGCGTACGACGACGACGCGGCGATGAAGTCCGCCATCGATCCGGCCTCGGTGATCCCCTCGTTGAGGATCTGGCCGTCCTTCGCCTCGCGGTAGTACATCAGCTGGTCGCGGTCGACCGGCTCGTAGTTCTGGCCCTTGGGCGAGTAGATGCCGAGCGACGGGAAGAGCGACTCCATGCCGAAGGTGCGCGCCTCGTCGGGGACGATCGGCACCCAGCGCTTGCCGGTCTCCTTGTCGCGGATCAGGTCCTTGGCGAGACGTACGAACGCCATGGTCGTCGCCATCGACTGGCTGCCGGAGCCCTTGTCGAACGCGGCGAAGGCCTTGTCGGCGGGGGCGGGCAGCGGCGCGAGCGGCTGGGTGAGGCGGGCCGGGGCCGGACCGCCGAGGGCCGCGCGGCGCTCCTGGAGGTAGCGGACCTCGGGGGAGTCGGCGCCCGGGTGGCCGTAAGGCACCTGGCCGTCCACGAACTGGCTGTCGGAGATGGGGAGTTCAAGGAGGTCACGCATGTCCTTGAACTCGTCCACCGTGAGCTTCTTCATCTGGTGGTTGGCGTTCTTGGACTCGAAGCCCTTGCCCAGCGTGAAGCCCTTGACCGTCTGCGCGAGGATCACGGTCGGCGCGCCCGTGTGGGTGACCGCGGCGCGGTAGGCGGCGTAGACCTTGCGGGCCTCGTGGCCGCCGCGCGAGAGGTGGAAGCACTCGCTGATCTTGTCGTCGCTCAGCAGCTGACCGAGGGCGACGAGCGCGGGCTCGGCGCCGAAGAAGTGCTCGCGGATGTACGCGGCGTCGCGCGTCGCGTACGTCTGGAACTGGGCGTCCGGCACCTCGCGCAGGCGGCGGACGAGCGCGCCCGTGGTGTCGAGCCGGAACAGCTCGTCCCAGGCGTTGCCCCACAGGACCTTGATGACGTTCCAGCCGGCGCCGCGGAACTGGGCCTCCAGCTCCTGCACCACGCGGAAGTTGGCGCGGACCGGGCCGTCGAGGCGCTGCAGGTTGCAGTTGATGACGTAGGTGAGGTTGTCCAGACCCTCACGCGCGGCCAGTGCGAGGGCCGCCGTCGACTCGGGCTCGTCCATCTCGCCGTCACCGAGGAACGCCCACACGTGCGAGGCGGAGACGTCCTTGATGCCGCGGTTGGTGAGGTACCGGTTGAAGCGCGCCTGGTAGATGGCGGAGAGCGGACCCAGACCCATGGAGACGGTCGGGAACTCCCACAGCCAGGGCAGGCGACGCGGGTGCGGGTAGGAGGGCAGGCCGTTGCCGCCCGCCTCCTGCCGGAAGTTGTCGAGCTGCGTCTCGTTCAGCCGGCCGTCGAGGAAGGCGCGGGCGTAGATGCCGGGCGATGCGTGGCCCTGGATGTAGAGCTGGTCGCCGGAGCCGGCGGCCTCGCCGGACTCCTTGCCCTTGAAGAAGTGGTTGAAGCCGGTCTCGTACAGCCAGGCGGCGGAGGCGAAGGTGGCGATGTGGCCGCCGACGCCGTGCTTCGAACCACGCGTCACCATCGCGGCCGCGTTCCAGCGGTTCCACGCGGCGATCTTCCGCTCCATCTCCTCGTCGCCGTCGATGGACGGCTCGGCGGAGGTGGGGATGGTGTTGACGTAGTCGGTCTCAAGGAGCTTGGGCAGCGCCAGGCCCGCGCCCTCGGCGCGCTCCAGCGTGCGGCGCATCAGGTACGCGGCACGGTGCGGCCCGGCCGCCTGCGTAACGGCGTCCAGGGAGGCCTGCCATTCGGCGGTCTCCTCGGGGTCGCGGTCCGGGAGCTGGTCGAGCTCGCTCGGCTGGATTGCGGAGGGGTCGGTCATGTCGCCGCCTTCCTGAGTCGGAGGGGGTCCCCTGTTTCGGTAAGGGGTGGGGTTGCCCTAGGTCTTTGGCAGGACAGGGCGGAGGGCTCTGGTGAGAGCCCGTCGGAGACTGTAACTCCGTGATCGATGATCGATCAAAGGGTTGAAGGCGAAAACTCCTTCATATTCAGAAAGTAGGCATCCGGTGCCATAAAAGCGGGCACGCGGTGCCTTCGATTTAAAGGGTTCCCGCAGGTGAGAGCACGTATGAGCGGGTCGGCCGCGGATGAGCGGGAGCCCTGCGGGAGGGGGTCAGGCGCGCGGCGCGCAGCCGAGCACGTGGGCCTTCACCAGGTCCGCGATCGCGGGGTCGCGGCGCCGGAAGGCGGAGACCAGGGCCTCGTGCTCCTCCGCGTACGACTGCTGAACCGTGCCGAGCCAGCGGATCGACAGCGCGGTGAAGACCTCGATGCCGAGGCCCTCCCAGGTGTGCAGGAGCACGGAGTTGTCCGCGGCCCGCACCAGCTCCCGGTGGAAGCCCACCGTGTGCCGCACCTGCGCGGTGCCGTCCGCGGCCCGGTCGGCCTCGTACAAGGCGGCCACATGGGGCTCAAGGGCCGAGCAGTCCTCGGCCAGGCTCTCCGCGGCCAGTTCGGCGGCGATCGCCTCCAGGCCGGCACGGACCGGGTAGCTCTCCTCCAGGTCGGCCGCCGTCAAGTTGCGTACGCGTACACCCTTGTTGGGAGCGGATTCGATGAGCCGCAGCGTCTCGAGCTCCCGGAGAGCTTCACGGACCGGGGTCTGCGAGACCTCCAGCTCAACGGCGATCCGGCGCTCCACGATCCGCTCGCCCGGCTTCCAGCGCCCGCTGACGATCCCTTCCACGATGTGCTCGCGGATCTGTTCGCGCAGCGAGTGAACAACGGGCGCGGTCATGTGGGCTCCTCCGGCGGGGGCAGCGCCCCAGGGCGTGGTGACCCCTAGACAATACGGCGACGCCCCCGTCCGGAAGGCTCCGAACGGGGGCGTACGCGCTGATGAGACGAGTCTTACAGCCCTACGGGGCGGTAGGACTACAGACCGAGCTCGACCTCGAACTCGCCGGCCTCCAGGATCGCCTTGACCGCGGTCAGGTAGCGGGCGGCGTCCGCGCCGTCCACCAGACGGTGGTCGTAGGAGAGCGACAGGTACGTCATGTCACGGACGGCGATGGTCTCGCCCAGGTCCGGGTGGTTGATGACGACCGGACGCTTCACCGTGGCACCGATGCCGAGGATCGCGGCCTGGTTCGGCGGCACGATGACCGTGTCGAACAGGGCGCCGCGCGAACCGGTGTTGGAGATCGTGAAGGTGGCGCCGGACATGTCGTCCGGGGTGAGGCCACCGCCACGGGCCTTGCCGGCCAGCTCGGCGGTCTTCTTCGAGATACCGGCGATGTTCAGGTCGCCCGCACCCTTGATGACCGGCGTCATCAGACCCTTCTCGGCGTCAACGGCGATGCCGATGTTCTCCGAGTCGAAGTACGTGATGGTGCCTTCGTCGTCGTTGATCCGGGCGTTGACGACCGGGTGGGCCTTCAGCGCCTGGGCGGCGGCCTTGACGAAGAACGGCATCGGGGAGAGCTTGACGCCCTCGCGAGCCGCGAACGAGTCCTTCGCCTTGGCGCGCAGCTTCATCAGCTTGGTGATGTCGACCTCGACGACCGAGGTCAGCTGGGCCTGCGAGTGCAGCGCCTTCATCATGTTGTCGCCGATGACCTTGCGCATGCGGGTCATCTTGACGGTCTGGCCGCGGAGCGGAGAGACCTCCAGGGCCGGGGCCTTCGACGCGGCCGGGGCAGCGGCGGCGGCCGGAGCCGGGGCGGCCTTCCTGGCCTCGGCGGCGGCGATGACGTCCTGCTTGCGGATGCGGCCACCGACGCCGGTGCCCTTGACGTCCGCGAGGTTCACGCCGTGCTCACCCGCGAGCTTGCGGACCAGCGGCGTGACGTACGCGCCGTCCTCGGCGGGCGAGGTCGCGGCGGGCGCGACCGGAGCGGCCGGGGTGACGGGGGCCGGGGCGACCGGAGCCGGGGCCGGGGCGGCGGGCGCGACCGGGGCGGCGGGCGCGACCGGAGCCGGAGCCGGAGCGGCAGCGGCGGGAGCAGCCGGGGCGGCAGGCGCAACCGGAGCCGGGGCCGGGGCCGGGGCGGCCGGGGCAGCCGGAGCCGCAGCGGCCGGAGCGGCACCCGCGGCACCGATGACGGCGAGCTTGGCGCCGACCTCGGCGGTCTCGTCCTCACCCACGACGATCTCGAGCAGCACGCCCGCGGCCGGCGAGGGGATCTCGGTGTCGACCTTGTCCGTGGAGACCTCGAGCAGCGGCTCGTCCTCGGCGACCTCTTCGCCCACGGCCTTCAGCCAGCGGGTGACGGTGCCCTCGGTGACGGACTCTCCCAGGGCGGGCAGCGTCACGTCGGTGCCGGTGGCGCCAGCGGCCGGGGCGGGGGCCGGAGCCGGCGCCGCGGGGGGGGGGGCCGGTGCGGGGGGGGGGGGGGCGGCCCCCCGGCGCGCTCGGGGTGTGGCGGGCCCCCGGGCGGGGGGCGGAT
>NZ_JBHYIG010000156.1:0-22394 GCF_042740015.1 Streptomyces sp. NPDC059037 | reverse complement strand
GGGGGGGGGGGGGGGGGGGGGGGGGGGGGTGCGGTGCGTGTGGCGGTGGCGGGGGTTCCTTGCCTCGCGGGGCCCGCCCCCCCCCGGGCCCCCCCAACACTCACCCCACCCCCCACGTCTCGTACGCCAAGTGGCGCCTCAGGCCTGTACGGCCGGCCTGACGTCGCGCAGCAGCGCGGCCAGCGTTTCGGCGAACTCGACCGGCTCGACCGGAAGGGTCACCGCCGCCTCCGCGCGGCTCCAGGTGGCGAGCCAGGCGTCCTGCGGGCGCCCCATGAGCAGGAGCACCGGCGGGCAATGGAAGATCTCGTCCTTGAGCTGGCGGCAGACCCCCATGCCGCCGACGGGCTTGGCCTCGCCGTCGAGCACACAGACGTCGATGCCGCCCCGGTCGAGTTCCTTCAGCACGGCGGGCAGCGTCGCGCACTCGATGAACTCGACCGCGGGGACGTCCGCAGCCGGCTTGCGTCCGGTGGCCAACCGGACCTGCTCGCGGGTGCTCGCGTTGTCGCTGTAGACCAGCACCGTGGCGGTCGGCTGCATTGTTCCTCCGCTTCGTTGAGGGGCTCTCGGCCGGGGACCGATGCGCGGATGCTACTCCTCCGGACACCCCGTCAACAGCGGTTCGGACAGGCCTTCGATGGGCCATACGGGCAGGACACACCCCGTAGACACTCCGAACGGCACCCCCCGGGGTGAGGGCGGGATAAGCGACCGACATAATGTCGGTCGTGGCGACAGCAACGACAGTAGATACCGGGCACGCGCACCCGCCGGTCAATCGACCGAACCTCACCAGCGTCGGAACCATCATCTGGCTCAGTTCCGAGCTGATGTTCTTCGCGGCCCTCTTCGCGATGTACTTCACCCTGCGATCGGTGACAGGTCCTGATCACTGGAAGGAAATGGCTTCGGCCCTCAACTTCCCGTTCTCAGCGACGAACACCACGATCCTGGTGCTCTCCTCCCTCACCTGTCAGCTCGGCGTATTCGCCGCCGAGCGCGGTGACGTGAAGAAGCTCCGGATGTGGTTCATCGTCACCTTCATCATGGGTGCGGTCTTCATCGGCGGTCAGGTGTACGAGTACACCGAGCTGGTCAAGCACGAGGGCCTCTCGCTCTCGTCCGACCCGTACGGCTCGGTCTTCTACCTGACCACCGGCTTCCACGGACTGCACGTGACAGGCGGCCTCATCGCCTTCCTGCTGGTCCTCGGCCGCACCTACGCGGCCAGGAGGTTCACCCACGAGCAGGCGACCGCAGCCATCGTCGTGTCCTACTACTGGCACTTCGTCGATGTTGTCTGGATCGGTCTTTTTGCCACGATCTACATGATCAAGTAGCCGGGCCCGAACCCGAACCCGAACCATTCCGAAGCATCGACGCAGAAGATCCTGACACCGGGGTAATCCGTGAAAAAGCTCTCCGCACGACGACGCCACCCGCTGGCGGCGGTCGTCGTCCTACTCCTCGCGCTGGCGGCCACCGGGGGGCTGTACGCCGCGTTCGCACCCGCGGACAAGGCGCAGGCCGACGACACCGCCCAGTCCCTCGCCATCGACGAGGGCAAGAAGCTCTACTCCGTTGGCTGCTCCAGCTGCCACGGAACCGGCGGTCAGGGGTCCTCCGACGGTCCGAGCCTGGTGGGCGTCGGCGCCGCCGCCGTTGACTTCCAGGTCAGCACCGGCCGCATGCCGCTCCAGCAGCCGGGCGCCCAGGCGCCGAAGAAGAAGGCCATCTACAACCAGGCCCAGGTCGACCAGCTCGCGGCGTACATCGCCTCGCTGGGCGCCGGACCGAACATCCCCACCGAGAAGCAGTACAGCCCGGACGGCGCGGACATCGCCAAGGGTGGCGAGCTGTTCCGCACCAACTGCGCGCAGTGCCACAACTTCACCGGTGAAGGCGGCGCGTTGACGAACGGCAAGTTCGCCCCGTCGTTGGAGGATGTCTCCCCGAAGCACATCTACGAGGCCATGCAGACCGGCCCGCAGAACATGCCGTCCTTCCCCGACACGGTCATGCCGGAGAAGAACAAGAAGGACATCATCGCGTACCTCGACGCGGTCAACGGCGAAGAGACCGAGAGCCCCGGCGGTCTGTCGCTGGGCGGTCTGGGTCCGGTCAGTGAAGGCCTGTTCGGCTGGATCTTCGGCCTCGGCTCGCTGATCGCGGTCGCCGTGTGGGTCGCCGCTCGGACCGCAAAGGCCAAGAAGTCATGAGTAGCCAAGAGATTCCAGAAGAAAAGAACCTGCCCAGCGAGCAGGAGACCGAGCACGGCTCGGTAGCGGTGGCGGACGAGAAGAACCCGTTCGCCGACCCGGGGCTGCCGCCCCACGAGCATCGGGTCCAGGACATCGACGAGAAGGCCGCCCGGCGCTCCGAGCGCGCGGTCGCCTTCATGTTCCTGCTCTCGATGCTGGCCACGGTCGGCTTCATCGCCTCGTTCGTGGCCTTCCCGGTCGACCAGAGCGTGTACATCTGGCCGATCGGCCACATCAGCGCGCTCAACTTCTCCCTGGGGATGACCCTCGGCATCGCCCTCTTCTGCATCGGCGCGGGAGCGGTCCACTGGGCCCGCACCCTGATGTCCGACGTGGAGGTCGCCGACGAGCGGCACCCCATCGCCGCCGAGCCCGAGGTCAAGGCCAAGGTCATGGCCGACTTCAAGGCCGGCGCCGAGGAGTCGCAGTTCGGCCGCCGCAAGCTGATCCGCAACACGATGTTCGGCGCGCTGGCCATGGTGCCGCTCTCCGGCATCGTCCTGCTGCGTGACCTCGGTCCGCTGCCCGAGGACAAGTTGCGGCACACCCTGTGGGGCAAGGGCAAGCTGCTCGTGAACATGAACACGAACGAGCCGCTGCGCCCGGCGGACGTCTCGGTCGGTTCGCTGACCTTCGCCAAGCCCGAGGGCCTGGAGGAGCACGACCACGACTTCCAGGTGCAGATCGCCAAGGCGGCCCTGATGATCGTCCGGATCCAGCCGGACAACATCAAGGACAAGCGCGAGCTCGACTGGTCGCACGACGGCATCGTCGCCTACTCCAAGATCTGCACCCACGTGGGTTGCCCGATCTCCCTGTACGAGCAGCAGACGCACCACGTCCTCTGCCCGTGCCACCAGTCCACCTTCGACCTCTCCGACGGTGCCCGAGTGATCTTCGGCCCGGCCGGTCACGCACTGCCGCAGCTGCGCATCGGCGTGAACGACGAGGGCTACCTCGAGGCGCTCGGCGACTTCGAAGAGCCCGTCGGTCCTGCTTTCTGGGAGCGCGGATGAGCACTTCGGCGAACGACAACAGCCGCAAGAAGGAAGCGCCCGCCGGTGAGCGGGTCGCCGACTGGGCGGACGGCCGCCTGGGGATCTACTCCCTGGCCAAGGCCAACATGCGCAAGATCTTCCCGGACCACTGGTCCTTCATGCTGGGTGAGGTCGCGCTCTACAGCTTCATCATCATCATCCTCACGGGTGTGTATCTGACGCTGTTCTTCCACCCGTCGATGAACGAGGTGGAGTACCACGGCAGCTACGTCCCGCTGCAGGGACAGCTGATGTCCGAGGCGTTCAACTCGACCATGCACATCAGCTTCGATGTGCGCGGTGGTCTGCTGATCCGGCAGATCCACCACTGGGCGGCGCTGATCTTCCTCGCGGCGATGTTCGTGCACATGATGCGCGTCTTCTTCACGGGTGCCTTCCGCAAGCCCCGTGAGGTCAACTGGGTCTTCGGCTTCCTGCTGCTCGTCCTCGGCATGTTCACCGGCTTCACCGGTTACTCGCTCCCGGACGACCTGCTCTCCGGCACCGGTGTCCGCTTCATGCAGGGCGCGATCCTGTCCGTACCGATCGTCGGTACGTACCTGTCGATGTTCCTGTTCGGCGGGGAGTTCCCCGGCGGCGACTTCGTGGCCCGGTTCTACTCGGTCCACATCCTGCTGCTGCCCGGCATCATGATGGGCCTCCTGGTGGCCCACCTGATCCTGGTCTTCTTCCACAAGCACACGCAGTTCGCGGGCCCCGGCAGGACCGAGAAGAACGTCGTCGGCATGCCGCTGCTCCCGGTCTACATGGCCAAGGCCGGAGGCTTCTTCTTCCTGGTCTTCGGCATCATCGCGGCCATCTCGGCGATCGCCACGATCAACCCGATCTGGGCGCTCGGTCCGTACCGCCCGGACCAGGTCTCCACCGGAGCCCAGCCCGACTGGTACATGGGCTTCTCCGAAGGCCTGATCCGCTTCATGCCGGGCTGGGAGATCAACCTCTGGGGTCACACGCTCGTTCTCGGCGTGTTCATCCCGCTGATCATCTTCCCGCTGGTCCTGGTCGCGATCGCGGTCTACCCGTTCATCGAGTCCTGGGTCACCGGCGACAAGCGCGAGCACCACATCCTGGACCGCCCGCGCAACGCCCCGACCCGTACGGCCTTCGGTGTCGCATGGATGTCCTGGTACTTCGTGCTGCTCATCGGCGGCGGAAACGACCTGTGGGCCACGCACTTCCACCTGTCGATCAACTCGATCACCTGGTTCGTGCGCATCGCCTTCTTCGTCTTCCCGGTGCTGGCGTTCATCATCACCAAGCGGATCTGCCTGGGTCTGCAGCGGCGCGACAAGGACAAGGTGCTGCACGGACGCGAGTCCGGCATCATCAAGCGCCTGCCGCACGGTGAGTTCATCGAGGTCCACGAGCCGCTCAACCAGGAGCAGCTGCACACGCTCACCGCGCACGAGCAGTACGCGCCGATCGAGATCGGCCCGACGGTCGACGAGAACGGCGTCGAGCGCAAGGTGTCCGGTTCGCAGAAGCTCCGGGCCAAGCTCTCGAAGGGCTACTACGGGGAAGACAGCCAGATCCCCAAGCCCACCGTCGAGGAGTACAAGGAGATCACGAGCGGCCACGGCCACCACTGATCCCTGAGCTCGCAGAGCTCTGACCACAAGGTCGCCACGGCAAGAGCCCCGTCCATTGCGCGGACGGGGCTCTTTGCCGTCCCCGGACCTGGATAGGGTGTCCTTGGCCCATTTATACGAACTCAGGAGCGGCAGATGAGCGCTGTGACCCCCGCAGGAGGCAATACCGCGGCGGGCCGTTCCTGGCCCGACGTACTGAACGGTCTGCTCGACGGGCGCGACCAGAGCGCCGACGACACCGCCTGGGCCATGGACCGCATCATGCGCGGCGAGGCCACCGACGCGCAGATCGCCGGCTTCGTGGTGGCGCTGCGGGCCAAGGGCGAGACGGTCGAGGAGATCTCCGGTCTCGTACGCGCCATGTATGAGCACGCCAATGTGATCAAGGTGCCCGGCGAGACCGTCGACATCGTCGGCACCGGTGGCGACGGCGCCAAGACGGTCAACATCTCCACGATGTCCGCGATCGTCATCGCCGGCGCGGGCGCGAAGGTCGTCAAGCACGGCAACCGCGCCGCGTCGTCGGCCAGCGGCGCCTCCGACGTGCTCGAGAAGCTCGGCGTGAACCTGGAGCTCACGCCGCAGCGGGTCGTCGAGGTCGTGGAGGAGGCGGGCATCACCTTCTGCTTCGCGGTGAAGTTCCACCCGGCGCTGCGGTACGCGGGCGCCGCGCGCGGCCAGCTGGGCATCCGGACCGTGTTCAACCTGCTCGGTCCGCTCACCAACCCGGCCAGGGTGCGGGCCCAGGCGGTCGGTGTCGCCGACCCGCGGATGGCGCCCGTGGTGGCCGGTGTCTTCGCCGAGCGCGGGCATTCCTCGCTCGTCTTCCGCGGCGACGACGGGCTCGACGAGCTGACGACGACGTCGACCTCCCGGGTCTGGGTGGTGCGTGACGGCGCCGTGCGCGAGGAGGCCTTCGACCCCCGCGACGTCGGGATCGACCTGGTGCCCATCGAGGCGCTGCGGGGCGCCGACGCCTCGTACAACGCGGAGGTCGCGCGGCGGCTGCTCGACGGGGAGACCGGGCCGGTGCGGGACGCGGTGCTGCTCAACTCGGCGGCGGCGCTCGTGGCCCTCTCGCCGGGCGAGGGGAGCCTCGTGGAGCAGATCCGGGCCGGCATGGTGCGGGCGGCCGAGTCCATCGACTCCGGGGCCGCGAAGAAGGCCCTGGAGCGCTGGGTGGCGGCCAGCAACCGCTGACACGGGCCCCGCATGTGACGCAAGGCGCAGTCCGGATTCTGGACTGCGCCTTGCGCGTCGAAGATCGTGTGGCAAGATGCTCAACAGGTCATGAGTGACAGCGATTAGGCCCCGGCTTGCTGTCCGGCAACCCTCCGTCCGTGGCGGGGTGCCCCGGGTGAAGACCAGGCCGTACGCAGCAAGGCGTATGGCAAGCGCGGACCCCTGCGCACTCGATGAGTGTCGCATCCCTGGGGTCCTGGTCCTCAAGGGAGCAGTCTCGTGAGCAAGCGAATGCGATAGGGCTTTCCGGCCCCTTTTCCGCACCCCCTTTTCTCTTCATCACTGCACCGCCCTGCGTGTCGCACGGGCGTCGCTGCAGTGAACTCGCCTGCCTTCCCACGGGAGTTCGCCATGTCTGTTTCCGCCGTAGCCGCCGACTCGTCCGTCTGTGCCCCCCTCGCCGTCCTCGGCCGGGACGTCACCGTGCCGCTCGTCACCGGTGGCGAGGTGACCTACGCCGCGCTCGACTACGCGGCGAGCGCGCCCGCGCTGCAGCGGGTGTGGGACGACGTGGCCGCGTACGCGCCGTACTACGGCAGCGTGCACCGCGGGGCCGGGTATCTGTCGCAGCTCTCCACCGACCTGTTCGAGAACAGCCGGGTCACCGTCGCCGAGTTCCTCGACTGCCGCGAGGGCGACCAGGTCGTCTTCACGCGGTCGACCACCGACTCGCTCAACCTGCTCGCCGCCGCGCTGCCCGCCGACTGCCAGGTCTTCGTCTTCGAGACCGAGCACCACGCCTCGCTGCTGCCCTGGCGCGACGCCCGCGTGACGTACCTGAACGCGCCGCGCACCGCCGACCAGGCCGTCGCCACCCTGGAGCATGCGCTCGCCGACCGCGACCCTTCCCCAAGCTCTCAACTTCGTTCGAGCAGGGGAGGCCCCACTGGGCCCGCCCTGGTCTGCGTGACCGGTGCGTCGAACGTCACCGGTGAGCTGTGGCCGGTGAAGGAGCTGGCCGCCGCCGCCCACGCGCACGGCGCCCGTATCGTCCTGGACGCCGCGCAGCTCGCGCCCCATCACCCCGTCTCCGTACGCGAGTTGGACGTCGACTGGGTCGCCTTCTCCGGTCACAAGCTGTACGCGCCCTTCGGCTCGGGCGTTCTCGCGGGCCGCTCCGACTGGCTGCAGGATGCCGAGCCCTACCTCGCCGGCGGCGGCGCATCCCGGAAGGTCGCCCGGCGCACGGACGGCGGCGTGGACGTCGAGTGGCACGACACCGCCGCGCGGCACGAGGCCGGTTCGCCGAACGTCATCGGCGTGTACTCGATCGCCGCCGCCTGCAAGGCGCTGACCGAGGCGGGCTTCGACGAGCTGGTCGCCCGCGAGAACCACCTCATCGCCAAGGTCCGCGAGGGCCTCGCCGAGGTGCCCGCGGTGAAGGTGCTCTCGCTCTTCGGCGACGACGCCCCGCGCGTCGGCGTCATCTCGTTCGTCGTCGAGGGCTGGAACAGCTCGCACTTCGCCGCCGCGCTCTCCGCCGAGTACGGCATCGGCGTACGCGACGGTCTCTTCTGCGCCCACCCGCTGGTGCGCACCCTGCTCGGCAGCGACCCGCAGACCCAGGGCGAGTGCGGTGCCCCCGAGGCCGCGCCCGGCGAGAAGTCGCTGAACGCGATCCGGGTGAGCTTCGGCGCCGGCACCCCTGACGAGCACGTCGAGCGTTTCGTGCGCGCCGTCAAGGAGCTGGTGGCGGACGGCGCGCGGTGGAACTACCGCACCGAGGACGGGCGTTGCGTGCCGGACACCACCGGGGCCTGAGTCATTGAGGACGGCAGCCGGGTGCCGATCTGGATCATCCGCAGGGCCCGCTCGGTCGCGTCGGTGAGGAACTCGCCGCCCCGGCCGAGCGCCTCCGTGAGCGAGACCGGGGCGGGCAGGATCGCGCTGTAGGCGTCCACGCCGGCCGCCCGCACGTGGTGCGCGCCCTGGCCGATGGTGCCCGCGAGGACGAGCACCGGACGGCCCGACCGCTTGGCGCGCCTTGCCACCTCGGCGGGGATCTTGCCGTGCGGCGTCTGGTGGTCGAGGGCGCCCTCGGCGGTGACGACGAGGTCGGCGCGGGCCAGGCGGGCGTCCAGGTCCAGGTGGTCGAGCAGGACGTCGAAGCGGGGGAGCAGCTCGGCGCCCAGCGCGGCGAGGCCGGCGCCGAGACCGCCGGATGCGCCCGTGCCGGGGCCGAGGGCGAGGTCCGTCGTGGCGTGCAGGTCGCGGGTGAGGAGGTGCGCCCAGTGCTCAAGGGCGGCCGCGAGCACCTCGACCTGGGCGGGTGTGGCGCCCTTCTGGGGGCCGAAGACGCGGGCGACGCCGCGCTCGCCGGTCAGGACGTTGAAGGGGTTGCAGGCGACCCGGATCTCGGTGTCCTTCAGGCGGGGGTCGAGGCCTGCCGGGTCGATGCGGCTCAGGCGGGTCAACTCACGTCCGCCGGGCGGGAGTTCCCAGCCGTCCGCGTCCAGGAGCCGGGCGCCGAGCGCCTGCAGGGCGCCCGCGCCGCCGTCCGACGTTCCGGAGTCGCCGCAGCCCACCAGGATGCGGCGGGCCCCCGCGTCCAGGGCGGCGCCGATCAGCTCGCCGACGCCGTACGTCGTCGTGGCGCCCGGGTCGCGCAGATCGCGCGGGACCAGCGAGAGCCCGGCCACCGCCGCCATCTCGACGACCGCCGTGCCGTCGGGGAGCAGCGCGAAGTGCGTGCCGATCCGCTGGCCGACGGGCCCCGTCGCGGGCAGTGCGACCAGGCGGCCGCCGCCGGTGGCGGCCAGGGCGCGCGCGGTGCCCTCGCCGCCGTCCACCAGGGGGATCAGATCGGTCACCGCGTGCGGGACGACACGGCGTACTCCTTCGGCGATGGCCTCGGCCGCGGAGTGCGCGGACAGGGACTCCTTGAAGCCGCTGGGGGCGATGGCGAAACGGGTCAGCATGGGGGTCTCCAGGGCAGAGGGAACCGATGGGCGAGGGGGTAGCGCCCGAAGGGGCGCGGGGCTGTGACATTGGCGGCTCCGCCGCGAAGGGGGTCCCCCCTGTTCGAGCGCAGCCGAGAACGTGGGGGAGCGACCAAGCCCCCACCGGCCCGCAGGTGACGTTCCAGCACAGCGCTCAGCGAACGGGCACGCCGAGCAGCGGCCACAGCGCGACGGCGAAGAGCAGTACGAGCGCGGCCGTCAGCGGTGCCAGGACCGCGGAGAGGCGCAGCAGGTCGCGCGGGGTGTAGGTGGGGGTGCCGGGGATGTCGGCGAAGAGCGTGACGGGCTTCGCGGAGGCGGGCAGCGTGTGGCAGAAGCCCGCCGCCGCGGTGGACGCCAGGGCGGCCGCGACGGGGTTGACGCCCGCGCCGACGGCCGCCGCGACGACCAGCGGGACCAGGACCGAAGAACGCGCCGAGCGGGACTGCAGGACGAGGTGCGCGGCCGTGCTGACCCCGACGACCACGGTCAGGAACAGCCAGGGCGGCACATCCAGCGGAACCCCGCCCACCAGCCACTTCGCCGCCCCCGAGTCGGCGAGCGCGACGCCCATCGCCATCGTCGCCGCCATGAAGAGCAGCAGCGACCAGGGCACCGTCTTCAGGGCGTCCTTCAGGCGTACGGTGCCGAGTGCGGGGGAGGATGCGACGACCGCGCCGATCAACGCGACCACGGCGGGCGGCACTTGGTGCAGCGGCTCGCTGCACCAGAGCGTGACGACCGTGGCGAGCAGCAGGGCGCAGCGGGTCTCGGCGGGCTCCCAGGGGCCGGTGACCGGCTGCTCGCTGTGCTCCTGGAGCTGCTCGACGGTGATGTGCACGGGACCCTTGCGGTCCGCGCGCCGCGTCGTCGTCAACAGGACGGCCTCCGCCGCCAGATGGGACGAGGCCATGGCGAGCGGCAGGCCGAGCAGCAGCCACTGCGTGAAGCCGATCCGCTCCCCGGTCGCCTCCCACAGGACCGAAACCGTGATCAGATGCGCTCCCGCGCCGATCAGGGTCGCGACCGCGGAGAGCAGGATGACGGTCGGAAAGAGCAGGGCGAGCATCACGACCAGGCGCTTCCGGTCGGCGAGGACCTTGGCGAGGGCGAGGAAGACGGGCAGCGCGAGCGCGGCGCGGCCCGACGTGGCCGGCACCGCGAAGGCCGTCACGACGAGCGCCGCCGTCGTCAGATGCGTCAACTGCCGTACGCTGCGCGCCCCGCTGACCAGAAAGGCCGCCGCCCGTCCCGCCAGACCGCTGCGGGCCACGGCCGCCGCGAGCACGAAGGCACAGATCAGCAGCCAGACGGTCTCGTCACCGAGGGTGCCGAAGAGCGTGTCGCTGCTGATCACCCCGGTCGCGGTGAGCGCGAGGCCGGCGCCCAGCGCGATGTACGTGTCGTCGATCGGCGTACCGATCCACGCACAGGTCGCCAGGGCGAACACGGCGAGCGTGAGGCGGGCGTCGCCGCTCAGGCCGGGGAAGTTGCCGGGAACCACGAGCAGCGCGCACAGACTCAGCGCGATGCACAGCGTGATGGCTTGGCGGGGATTCAGGGTCACACAGGAAGCCTCGGGCCCCGCCGTGAGCCCTCAATGAGCCTGAGATGAAAGGAACTTCACCGGGTGATCCGGGCGCTCACTCCGGCAGGCCGGGCGCTCACCCCGGCAGCCGGTACCCCATCCCGCGCACCGTCTCCACCCGCTCCGCGCCCAGCTTCTTGCGCAGCGCCCGTACGTACACGTCCACGATGTTGGACCCGGGGTCGAAGTCGTAGCCCCACACATGGGAGAGGATCTGCTCCCGCGAGAGCACCTGCCCCGGATGGCGCAGGAAGAGTTCGAGCAGCACGAACTCACGTGCCGTCAGGTCCACCGTCCGCTCGCCCGAACGCGCCCTGCGGGTGCGCAGATCCAGCGTCAGATCCCCGCCGCGCAGCACCGTCACCTCCGGGGCGCCCGCCGCCGTGCGCAGCCTCAGGCGCACCCGCGCGAGCAGCTCCTCGAAGCGGAACGGCTTGGTCATCCAGTCGTCGGCGCCGCCCTCAAGACCCGCCACCGTGTCCCGGACCGAGTCGCGGGCGGTCAGCACGATCACCGGGGTCGTCACCCGGGCCTCGCGCAGCTGCCGAAGGACAGTGAAGCCGTCCTTGCCGGGCAGCCCGATGTCCAGGACGACCAGGTCGAAGCCGCCGGTCAGGGCGTAGTCGTAGGCCGCTTCGCCGTCGCCGACGACGCTGGTGGTGAAGCCGTTGGCCCGCAGGCCCTTCTCGACGAAGGAGGCGATGCGCTCCTCGTCCTCGACGATGAGAATCCGGTTCATGGCAGTCCTGGTTCCTGTTCTCGCAGTACGAGTACGAAGGTGGCGCCGCCGGAGCCCGACGCCGTGGGCCGCAGCTCGACCCGGCCGCCGTGCCCTTCGGCGATCGCACGCACGATGGCGAGGCCGAGCCCGGCGCCGGTGGCGCGGGCGCCGCGGCGTGCGGTGCCGCGCCGGAACCGCTCGAAGATCACCGCCGCGTCCTGCGCCTGGACGCCGGGCCCGCTGTCGGCGACGTACAGCTCGATCCGGCCCGCCGTGCTGCGTGAGCCGATGCCGATGCGCTGGCCGGGGACGGTGTGCTGGACGGCGTTCTGGGCGAGCTGCACCATCGCCTGGGTGATGCGCTGCGGGTCGAGACCGGTTTCGCCGTCGGCCACTTCGGCCAGCTGCCAGTCGCGGTCGCCGAGCGCCCGCGCCTTGACGAAGACGTCCGCGGTCAGCTCGGCGAGCTGCACCGGCTCGGGGGTGACGAAGTCGGGGCGCTCGGCCTTGGCGAGGAGGAGGAGGTCCTCGACGATGCGGCTCATCCGGTCGAGCTCCTCCATCACGATCCGGACGGTCTCCTCGCGCTCGCCCGGATCGTCTCCCATCAGCTCCAGATGGCCGCGCACGATGGTGATGGGCGTGCGCAGCTCGTGCCCGGCGTCGTCGACGAACTCGCGCTGCGCGGCGAACGCGCGCTCCAGACGGTCGAGCATGCCGTTGAACGTCTCGGCGAGCGCCGCGATGTCGTCCCGCCCCTGGACGGGGATGCGCTGGGTCAGATCCTGTTCGGTGAGCTGCGCGGCGGTCGTACGCACCAGACGCACGGGCTTGAGGATGCGGCCCGCGACCGCCCAGCCGATGCCGGTGGTCATCAGGAGCGCGACCCCGGAGATGGCGAGCAGCATCGTGAACACGTCGCCCGCCTTGGCCTGTTCGCCCGCCGGGTGGAAGGCGACGACGAACGCCGCCGCCGGATGCCCCGCGCTCGCCGCGATCTCCACCTTCGCCCAGCGGACCTCGCCGCGGTCGCGGTGCAGCGTGCCGGTCGCGTCGGGGGACTCGAAGACCGTGCGCAGGGCGGCGGTGTCCTCGGCGAGCGGATGGTCGATCCGTGGCTCGCGCGACTGCTCCTTCTTCGCGGGTGCCTTGCCAGGGCGGCCGACCAGACCGAGGAGCTCCTCGTCGGGGTCGGCGTACTGCCGGGACAGGAAGAGCCGCAGGAGGGGGTCGGGAGCACTGAACTTCTCGCCCGTGTGCGGATCGACTCCTTCGCGGGCGAGGTTGGTGAACTCCGCGGTCTCCTGGGCGAGCAGCCGGTCGATGCGGTGGTCCACGTCGCGCAGCAGGACGGAGCGGGTGGTGGCCGCGACCGCGGTGAGCGCGACGGTCATCACCACGAGCAGCCAGAGCAGGATGCGGACACGGGCGGATATCCGGCGGTGCGGGCGCTCAGCCGTCGTCACCGGGACCGTCGTCGTCGTTGTCGCCCCGGCCGCTGCCTTCGCTGCCGTCGTCGTCGTTGTCATCGCCCGGGGAATTCTCGCTCACCGGCGGTGGGGACACCGTCTCGTCGCTCGGCGTCGGCCGGGGGGCGGTGGGCTTCGAGGACGGCGCTGAAGGCGAGGACGTCGAGGACGGCTTCGAGGACGGCGAGCCGCTGTCCAGTTCCACCTTGGGCGGCGCCTTGGGGGGCTCGGGGCTGTCGGTCAGTACGTAGCTGGTCGTGGCGATGCCGAGGGGGATCGCCACGACGGCGGCCAAGGCGGCCATGCGGTGGGAGAAGACCATGACAGCGAGGGTGCGGGGCGCAGCGCGTCGGCAGCATGAGCCGCAGATGAAGAAACCCTCATCCGACGCCCGTGCGGAGGCCTAGGAGTCGAGGCCGATCGCGAACGCCGCCTCCAGGTCGTGCTGCGAGTACGTACGGAACGCGACATGCGTGTCCGTCGCCTCCACGCCCGGGATCTTGCTGATCTTGCCGGGGATGACATCGGCCAGGTCGTCGTGGCGGCCGACGCGCACCATGGCGATCAGGTCGTAGGTGCCGGTCACGGAGAAGACCTCGCTGACGCAGTCGAGGGCGGAGATCGACTCGGCGATCTCGGGGATCCGGTCCACGCTGGTCTTGATGAGCACGATCGCGGTGATCACGGCTGACTGTCTCCCTCGGTAGCCGGTGCTGGCCTCTTCACTCTATCCGTCCGGCCATACCGCACCCACGCGTAGAGAAAGCCCAGCGAGAAGCCCACCAGGTGGGCCAGATAGGCGACTCCGGGACCCTGCCCGCCCTGCAGCGCGGCGAGCCACTGCAGCGTCACCCAGAACGGCAGCACCACCCAGGCGGGAAAGCGCAGCGGAAGGAAGAAGAGGAACGGGAAGAGGCTGGTGACCCGCGCCTTGGGGAAGAGCCGCAGGCAGGCGCCGAGCACCGCCGAGATCGCCCCCGACGCGCCCACGAGCGTCTGGTCGGAGCCGGCGTGCGCGGCCGCGTAGGCGAGCAGGGCGAGATAGCCGCAGCCGACGTAGAAGAGCGCGAACTGGAGGTGCCCCATCCGTTCCTCGACCATCGCCCCGAACACGTACAGGAAGAGCATGTTGCCGAGCAGATGCACCCAGCTGCCGTGCACGAAGAGCGCGGTGAGGGGGCCGCGCGCGGCCCGCGGCACCCCGCTGATCAGTTCGGAGGGGACCACCCCCCACCGCGCGAAGTAGTCCTGCTGCGCGGCGAGCAGCTGGTCGCCGGTGCCGTAGACGGGGTTGAACCCGGACACGGGGGAGATCATGAAGACCAGACAGCAGGCGACCATCAGGCCGTACGTCACCGGGGCCGACTGGCCCCTGATCAGCCGGACCGCCGTCGCACCCCATGTGTTGATCATGAACAGAGCATGACGTAAGGGGTGCTACCCGTACAGACCGCCTCGCCGCTGTGGAGGCCGCCGCATGGAGACCCTTACAGGCCTTAGGGTTACGGGCACCACGCACCATGGAATCCCGAAGGAAAGCGAACAGCCACGATGACGGTTCCTCTGCCGACCGACACCACCCGGTGGCGCTGCACGCTCTGCGGCAACCTCACGCGTTTCGACGTGACCCGCTCTTCGAAGGTCGTCGAATATGTGCACCTCGACCTGGCCGGTGAGTCGAACGTCGAGGAACGTGAGGTGGTCAGTGAGACCATCGAGTCGGTCCGCTGCCGCTGGTGCAACGCGGTGGACAAGGTGGAACTCGTGGACAGGCCGGGTGCCGGCTCCTGAGGGAGCGGGCCCCGCACAGCTAGTGGGGTGAGCGATGGTGGAGAGCGCGAGCGGGGAGCCGGACGACGGCGCCGCTGAGGTGCTCGACCGCCCGCTGCCCGACGGAGTGCGCCGCCGGGTCGTGCAGATCGTCTCGGACGGCTTCGGTGGTCTCACGGTGAGCGAACTGCCCGCACAGCTGCGGCAGTACGCCCGTTTCACGCCGACCCGGCGCACCAAGTTCGCCGGCAACGCGATGGCGGCCGCCCTGGAGGGCGACCTGCTCTTCCGGCAGCGCATCGGCGAACGTCTCAGAGAGGCGCAGCCCGAGCTCACCGGCGCCCTGGACGCGGGCTCCCCGCCCCCGGCCGCGGACCCGCTCGACGTGGCGGCCGCGGCCTATGTGTTGCGCCCCACCGGCTGGGTGAAGCTGGTGACCGCCGCGGGCGAGGAGGCCCAGCGGGCGGACGCCGAGCGCGTCGACGACGAGACCCGGGCCGAGCTGGAGCGGCTGCGCGAGGAGCTCGCGGCGGCCCGCGGCCAGACGAAGGCCGAGACGGAGCGGCTGCGCACGGAGCTGGAGTCGGCGAAGAAGGAAGCCGAATCGATGCATCGCAAGCTGCGCGGCGCACTGAGCGACGTCAAGCGCGGCGAGGCGGCGCTGCGCAAGGCGGCGGCCGAGGCCGACGCCGTACGCGCGGAGGGCCAGGCGCAGGTGTCCGCCGCGGAGAGCGAGAGCCGGCGGCTCAAGGCCCGGCTCAGCGAGACCGAGGCGGCGCTCGAAGCCAGCCGCAGGGCGGCGCGCGAGGGCCGCAGCGTCGAGGACATGCGGGTGCGGCTGCTCCTGGACACGGTCCTGGAGGCCACCCAGGGGCTGCGCCGCGAACTCGCCCTGCCGCCCGTGTCGGTGCGGCCCGCCGAGACCGTGGACGCCGTCGAGCCGGGGCGGATGACGCCGAAGGACATCGCGGCCCGCGCGCTCTCCGAGAACGATCCGGCCATCCTCGACCAACTGCTCGCGCTGCCGCAGGCGCATCTGGTCGTGGACGGCTACAACGTCACCAAGACCGGCTATCCCACGATGCCCCTGGAGAAGCAGCGCCTCCGCCTGCTCGGCTCGCTCTCGCAGCTCGCCGCCCAGACCGGCGCCGAGGTCACCTGCGTCTTCGACGGGGCCGAACTCGCCGCGCCCGTCCTGCTCGCGCCGCCGCGCGGGGTGCGTGTCCTTTTCTCCAAGCCGGGCGTCACGGCGGACGAACTGATCCGCCAGCTGGTGCGCGCCGAGCCTCCCGGGCGCCCCGTGGTCGTCGTCTCCACCGACCGCGAAGTGGCCGACGGGATCGCGAAGGCGGGGGCGCGGCCCGTCGCTTCCGTCGTGCTCCTGAAGCGGCTTTCGCGCGGCTGACGTACGCCCGACTCTGTGCGGCTAAGGGTGCCTGAGTAACTCCTGTTCCCTATGCCCGAATTGGGGCGACGCTCACGCAACGTAGCGTCAAGTGCCCATCACCGCCTGTGCGTCAACGGTAAAGAATGCGCCCGACCGGCCACTTTTTGCTGATCAGGATTTGAACTGATCACAAGAACGTCACTAGGGTCTCGCCTCGAACCTCCGCTCGGTGGATCGCCCATCCGGGGTGACAGCGGTGGTACCCGCCCACCGGGTTTCGGTAGGCGGCTGGAGGAAGAAGGAGCCGCCTTCGTGGCGTCCCACCGTCGACCCAAGCAGCCGAGCCGCGCCCGTGTGACCGTGCTCACCGCAACCGCCGCCGCTGCCGTGGCACTCACCTCGCAGGCCGCCAACGCCTCGCCGAGCGAGAAGCCGAGCAAGGACGAGGTCAAGTCCAAGGTCGACAAGCTCTACGAGGACGCGGGCCGGGCCACCGACCGGTACAACGGCGCCAAGGAGAAGCAGGAGAAGCTCGAGAAGGAGATCGGCGAGCTTCAGGACAAGGTCGCGCGCGGCCAGGAGGACCTCAACGACCTGCGCAGCGGCCTCGGTTCGATGGCCAGTGCGCAGTACCGCTCCGGCGGCATCGACCCCTCCGTCCAGCTCTTCCTCTCGGCCGACCCGGACGACTACCTCGACAAGGCGTCCACCATGGACCAGTTGAGCAGTCAGCAGGTCGAGGCGCTCAAGAAGGTCCAGGACAAGCAGCGGACCCTCGCGCAGGAGCGCAAGGAGGCGTCCGACAAGCTCAGCGACCTCGCGGAAACGCGCAAGGAACTGGGCAAGAAGAAGAAGGAAGTCCAGAGCAAGCTCGGCGCCGCCCAGAAGCTGCTCAACACGCTGACCGCCAAGGAGAAGGCCGAGCTCGCCGCCAAGGAGCAGCGCGCGAGCCGCACCGCCGGCGACCGCGTGGACCTCGGCAAGGAGGCCCCGGCATCGCAGCGCGGCCAGGCCGCCCTGAGCGCCGCCGCCACCCAGCTCGGCAAGCCGTACGTCTCCGGCGGCAGCGGCCCCAACTCCTACGACTGCTCCGGCCTCACGCAGTGGGGTTACAACCAGGCCGGTGTGCAGATCACCCGCACCACCTACACCCAGCAGAACGACGGCACGAAGATCGGCCGCTCCGAGCTGAAGCCGGGCGACCTGGTGTTCTTCAACAGCCTCGCGCACGTCGGCTTCTACGCGGGCAACGGCCAGGTGCTGCACGCCCCGAAGCCGGGCGCCGTGGTGCGCTACGAGTCGATGTCCACCATCGGCTCCTTCCAGTTCGGCGTCCGTATCTGATTTCCGCTCGGCGGTCCGTATCCGAAACGACCGGCGTGCCGCCCGAACGGGCGAATTCCGCCAACTCCTGCTGACCCCACGCCCCGTCGGTGACCTGCGTCTCCGGCGGGGCGTCACGTTGTGTGCACGGCCAGGTCTTTGGCCGTGACGTGATCCCACGGCTACTGTCGCGCGCATTCCCCCGACGGATCGGGGGTTCGCCAGCGGAGGGAGAGCGGCTTCCCGTGGGGTCCCATCGTCGTCCCGCACAGTCCGGCCTTGACCGGAGCGCGCGCGTGACCGTCTTCTCGGCAGCGGCGGCCACCGCGGCCGCCGCACTCGGCGCCGCACCGGCGGGCGCAGCGCCGCAGGACACTCCGTCCGACATCAAGGCCAAGGTGGACCGCCTCTACGAGCAGGCCGAGCAGGCCACCGAGTCGTACAACAAGGCCGGTGAGCGCGCGGACAAGCTGCGCGAGCTGGTCCGTCTCGCCAAGGACAGCGTCGCCCGCGGGCAGGAGCGCATCAACACGATGCGCGGTGCCCTCGGCGCGCTCGCCGGGGCCCAGTACCGCTCCGGCGGCATCGACCCCTCGCTCGCCCTGATGCTCTCCTCCGACCCCGCCGGTTATCTCGACAAGGCGGCGGCGCTCGACCGCATCGGTGCCCGGCAGGCCGACGAACTGGCCGATCTGCAGAAGGCCCAGCGCGCCCTCGCCCAGGAGCGCACGGAGGCCACCCGCAAGCTCGTCGACCTCGAGGAGAGCCGCAAGGCGGTGGCCCGCCACAAGCGCACCGTCGAGCACAAGCTCGCCAAGGCGCGGCGGCTGCTCAACTCGCTGTCCTCCGACGAGCGCGACGCGTACGACAGGGCGTCGCGCTCGGGACGCGGCGAACTGCCCGATCTCGGCGACGCGGTGCCCGCGTCGTCGCGGGCCGCCGCCGCGATCGCCGCGGTGAGCTCGGCGGTCGGCAAGCCGTACGTGTGGGGCGCCAACGGCCCCTCCGGCTTCGACTGTTCGGGCCTCACCCAGTGGGCGTACGCACAGGCGGGCGTCGGCCTGCCGCGCACCTCGCAGGCGCAGCGCTACGCCGGGCGCCAGGTGCCGCTCGGCCAGGCGCAGCCCGGCGACCTCGTCACCTACCGCGACGACGCGAGCCACATCGGGATGTACATGGGCAACGGCCAGGTCGCGCACGCGCCCTACCCCGGCGCGACCGTGCGCTACGACCCGGTCGGCATGATGCCGGTGTCGTCGGTGACGCGGATCTGACCGGCGGCGGGCCGCCCGCTGCCCGTACGATCTGAATCATGGCTGGTCGCGGGCGTGGGTCGGGAGTCCTTGCACTCTGCGTCGCGCTGCTCGTCGGATGCGGCGGTCCTTCGGCGCCCGACGCGGCGCCCGGCGACGTGCGCAGGCTCCTCGACCGGCGCGCGGAAGCGGTGCTCGACCGGGACGCCGCCGCGTACCGCGCGACGGGCCGGCCCGCCGAGGCCTACGACAACCTCCGTGATCTCCCGCTCGCGTCGTGGGGGTACCGCCTGACCGCCTTCGACCGGGACGGCGCGCGGGCCACGGCGACCGCCGAGCTCCGGTACCGGATCAAGGGCTATGACAGGGCCCCGCTGAGCACGACGCGCACGCTCTCGCTCCAGGAGCGCGACGGACAGTGGTACGTCGCCGCCGAGCGCCCCGCGAAGAAGGCCACCGAGCAGCTCTGGGACCAGGGGCCCGTCACGTCCGTGCGGGGCGACCACAGCCTCGTCCTGGGCGTCGGGCGCGGGGACCGGGCCACCGCGGAGCTGCGCTCGTACGCGGATCTCGCCGACCGCGCGGTGCCGTCGGTGCGGGACGCCTGGCGCGGGAAGTGGCCGGGGCAGGTCGTCGTCCTCGTGCCCAAGTCCCTGGACGGCATGGCGGGGCTGCTGGGTGCGCCCGCCTCCGGCTACCAGGGGATCGCGGCGGTGACCACGGGGGAGGCCGGCGGCTCCGGGCAGGCGCCCGCCGACCGGATCATCGTCAACCCGGAGGCGTACGGCGTGCTCGGTGCCTTCGGCAAGCAGGTCGTCATCACCCACGAGGCGACCCACGTCGCGACCCGCGCGCACACCTCGCGGGCCACCCCGCTCTGGCTCTCCGAGGGCTTCGCCGACTGGGTGGGCTACCGCGGCACGGGCCGGACCGCGGCACAGGCCGCGCCCGAACTGCGGCGCGCCGTCCAGGAGGAGCGGCTGCCCGCGGCGCTGCCCGAGGACGGCGACTTCGGCTTCAGCGGGGACGCGGGGAAGCTGGCGCAGGCGTACGAAGGGGCGTGGCTGGCCTGCCGGATGATCGCCGACCAGTGGGGCGAGGAACGTCTTACGGCGTTCTACGAAGCGGTCGGCGACCACAAGAAGCGGCCCGGCGCGGTGGCGGACGCCCTGCGGGATGTCCTCGGCCTCACCCCGGAGGAGTTCACGGCGAGGTGGCGTACGTATCTGCGCGCTGAGCTCGGCTGACCCCGGCGGGCTCCGGACCGTGTTCCCGGGGCTCGGACACCGTCCGCCGCCACAGGCTCCGGCAGGCGAGCAGCGCCGCCGCGACGAGCAGACCGTTGCGTACGAAGAGCAGCGCGATGCCCAGCGGATCACTGGCCACCACGTGCGAGAACCAGACGGGGAACTCCAGGAATGTCACGAACGTGGCCGCCAGGACGAGCCGGGCGGGCAGCACCATCCGGCTCGTACGGAACGCCAGGCACACGGCGGCGCCCCCCACCAGCCAGACCATGTACTGCGGGCTGATCACCCGGCTCGTCACGGTGAACAGGAGCACGGCGACGAAGGCCGCGTCCGCGACCGTGCCCGCCGACCAGGCACGCGCCCGCAGCCGCCACAGGAGCAGCCAGCAGCAGGCCGCCACGGACAGCGCCTGCGCCGCCGTGCTCACCAGCGGGACGTACGGGCCGATGAACTCCACCGAGCCGTAGTTGAGCTGGACCTGGCCGTTCCAGCCGAAGTGCCGCGCGACATGGAAGACGAGGGCGCCGAGCGACTCGACCTCGGTGCCCCGGTCGCGCTGGAAGGTCAGGAAGGCGAGCGCCCCCGGCATCGTCACCAGGAAGGCGAGGGCAAGACCGAGCGCCGTGCCGGCCGCGGCGCCCCAGGAGCGCCGGGTGGCACGCCCGCGTGGCGTACCGACGAGCAGCAGCACCGGCCACCCCTTGAGCAGCGCGCCGAAGCCCGCGAGCGCGCCCATCGTGCGCGGATGCCGGGCCCCGGCGAGCAGCGCGGCGACGGCGACGGCCGTGACCATCAGGTCGTAGCGGGCGTACACGGTGGGCCCGAGCAGCGCCACGCCCGCGACCCACACCCAGGCCCCCCGCAGCGATTTGCCGGGCCGCCGCCCCGCGTACAGGAGCAGTCCGATGACCAGCGCGTCGGCGAGGAGCGCGAGGACGAAGAAGGCGGTCCCGTAGCCGAGGAAGGGCAGCAGGGCGGGGGAGAGGACGGCCAGGGCGGCGGCGGGCGGGTACTGCCAGGTGACGTCGTCGAGCGGGAAGGTGCCGGTGCGCAGGACCTCGTACCAGCCCTGGTAGATGACCCAGACGTCACTGGTCACGTCGGGGCCGGGGGCGGTGAGGACCTGGAGGACGCAGAGCAGCAGGACGGTCCGGGTCAGGCCCCAGACGGCCAGGATCCGCACCACGCGCCACCACGCCCCTTTTCAGCCGGTTCATTGGGATTCGGGAGCCATGATGGCGGACGGAGCCGTGGATGGGCCAAGAGGCGGGGCCGTTCGGCGCCCTGTCCGGCCTTCGGTACTGTCGGCGACGATGCACAAGACCCTGATCGTCACGAACGACTTCCCGCCCAGGCCCGGTGGCATCCAGGCGTTCCTGCACAACATGGCCCTTCGCCTGGACCCCGAGCAGCTCGTCGTCTACGCCTCGACCTGGAAGCGCGGCCGCGAGGGCGCCGAGGCGACGGCCGCCTTCGACGCCGAGCAGCCCTTCAAGGTCGTACGCGACCCCACGACGATGCTGCTGCCGACCCCGCGCGTCACCCGGCGCGCGGTATCGCTGCTGCGCGAACACGGCTGTACGTCGGTGTGGTTCGGGGCGGCGGCGCCGCTGGGGCTCATGGCGCCCGCCCTGCGCAGGGCGGGGGCGACGCGGCTCGTGGCGACGACCCACGGCCATGAGGCGGGCTGGGCCCAACTGCCCGCATCGCGCCAACTCCTGCGCCGGATCGGCGAGTCGACGGACACGATCACCTATCTCGGCGAGTACACGCGCTCCCGGATCGCCGCCGCGCTGACGCCCGCCGCGGCGGGGCGGATGGTCCAACTGCCGCCCGGCGTCGACGAGAAGACGTTCCACCCGGGCTCGGGCGGCGACGCCGTACGCGCCCGCCTCGGCCTGACCGACCGACCGGTGGTGGTGTGCGTCTCGCGCCTTGTGCCGCGCAAGGGGCAGGACACGCTGATCCTCGCCATGCCGCGGATACTGGCTCGGGAGCCCGACGCGGTGCTGCTGATCGTGGGGGGCGGCCCCTACGAGAAGGAGCTGCACAAGCTCGCCGCCGAGACGGGCGTCTCGGAGTCGGTCCGCTTCACCGGCGCGGTGCCGTGGGAGGAACTCCCCGCGCATTACGGCGCGGGAGACGTCTTCGCCATGCCGTGCAGGACCCGGCGCGGGGGCCTCGACGTGGAGGGCCTCGGCATCGTCTACCTGGAGGCTTCGGCGACGGGCCTGCCGGTCGTCGCCGGGGATTCTGGCGGGGCGCCGGACGCGGTGCTTGACGGGGAGACGGGGTGGGTCGTCCGCGGCGGCGTCCCCGAGGACGCGGCCGACCGGATCGTCACCCTGCTGGGCGATGCGGAGCTGCGGGCGCGGATGGGGGAGCGGGGCCGGGAGTGGGTCGAGGAGAGGTGGCGCTGGGACCTCTTGGCGGAGCGTCTCAAGGAGCTTCTGTAGCGCCTAATGGGGTGCTGCTGGGGGTTGTTGCGCGACTGACTGCCGTCATGGGCTTGTCGCGCAGTTCCCCGCGCCCCTTAAGGGG
>NZ_JBHYIG010000155.1:0-22596 GCF_042740015.1 Streptomyces sp. NPDC059037 | reverse complement strand
TTCCTAGGGGGCGGGCCTTCGCCGTGTCAGGTTCGACGGTTCGACGTGCGAGGTGCGGCTACTTGGAGCCGTACTTCTTGCTCATCATGTCGTAGACCTGCTGGGCACCCTTGCCCAGCTGCGGTCCGGCGAGCCAGGTGTTCTCGGCCGGGCCGATCGAGGTGTTCGAGACCAGCTTCATCTTGTCGCCCACCATCCGGAACCAACCGCCACCGGACGAACCGCCGGTCATGGTGCAGCCGATGCGGTACATCGTCGGCTGGGCGGAGGTCAGCGACAGACGGCCCGGCTTGTCGATGCACTTGTGCATGATCTGGCCGTCGTACGGCGGAGCGGCCGGGTAGCCCCAGGCGCCCATCGAGCTCACGGTCTGCGCCGACGGAGTCGTGAAGTCGACGTCCAGCGCGGCACCGACCGTCTCCTCCAGGGACTTGGAGCCCTGCTCCGGCTTCACGTGCATCACGGCGTAGTCGTACGGCGCACCGGCACCGCCCGAAGCGGCACCCTCGTCGATCCACTCGGCGGACGTCGAGACCCAGTCGGCCCAGTACTGGCCGTAGGGGGCGATCTCCTGCGGCGCGGCGTTCTGCAGCTCGGCCTCGGACTTGCCCAGGTCGTTGTACGCGGGCACGAAGGTGATGTTGCGGTACCAGCCACCGGCGGAACCGGCGTGCACGCAGTGGCCCGCGGTCCACACGAGGTTGGACTTGCCCGGGTTGCGCGGGTCCTTCACGACCGTGCCGGAGCAGACCATCGAGCCCTCGGGGGAGTCGAAGAAGATCTTGCCGACCGGGGCGGCGTTCTCGTGGTACGGCGTCTTCTCGCGCTTGGCCTGGACCGGCGACGGCTCGGGGTCGGTCGCGCCCTGGTCGGCTGCGGCGTCCTTCGCGGCGATCGTCTTGTTCGGGTCCTTGGCCTTCGTCATGCGCTCGGGCTTCCACAGCCCGTCGATGACCGGGTTGACGAAGTCCTTGGCCTCGCGCAGCCAGTCTTCCTTGGCCCAGTTCTTCCAGGCGCCGTTCTTCCACTTGTCCGGGTCGATGCCGTGTTCCTTCAGCCGGTCGGCGATGTCGCCGGGCAGCTGGGCCTCGCCCGTGTCGGATCCGGTGTCGGAACCCTTGTCGGCGCCCTGCGAGGTGCCGGAATCAGCCTTGTCACTGGCCTTGTCGTCACTGGGGCCGCAGGCCGTGGCGGTGAGCGCCAGAGTCGCGGCGAGCCCGGTGGCGGCGAGTGCGAGACGCCGCCCGCGACTGCGCGCGAAGGGCGCACGAGTGGAACGCATGCTGTGGTAAACCCCCGAATAGAGCGTGTAATTGCGTAATTGCCATGTACGTGTCACATGCGGGCGTGGCTGCTCCGGGAGCCCCACGCCGACGCAACACCCCACTATGCCTAAGCGATTGAGGACGAACGCAGGCGGGGTCGTGAAGGTTTCCGGCAACCCCGCCGTCGATGCCGGCCCGCGTACGCCAGGCGTCCTTCGCGCGACTACTGGCCGGCGAACTTCTTGCTGACCGCGCTGTAGATGCCCTTGGCCTCCTTGCCCAGGCGCGGACCGGCCAGCCAGCCTGCCGTCACCGGACCGATGGAGGTGTTGGACACCAGGGCCGGCTTGCCGTCCGAGCCCGCGGCGACCCAGCCGCCGCCGGACGAACCGCCGGTCATCGTGCAGCCGATGCGGTGCATCGTCGGGTCGGGCTTGCTGATCGAGAGCCGGCCCGGCTTGTCGGCGCACTGGAACGCCTTCTGGCCGTCGAACGGGGGAGCGGCCGGGTAGCCGGTCGCCGTCATCTTGTCGATCTGGGGCACCGCCGGGGCGTTGAAGTCCACCGGGAGCGCCGAACCGACCTGCTCCTCGAGGGACTTGCCCTCGTTGCCCTTCTCGGGCGTCACGTGGATGACCGCGAAGTCGTACGGCGCACCCTTGCCGCCCGTCGGGCCGCCCTGCTCGATCCACTGGTCGGAGGTCTGCGCCCAGTCACCCCACCAGACGCCGTACGGAGCGACCTCTTCCTTGGGGGCGTTCTGCAACTCCTCGACCGACTTGCCCGTGTTGTTGTACGAGGGCACGAAGGCGATGTTGCGGTACCAGCCGCCCTTCGCACCGGCGTGCACACAGTGGCCCGCGGTCCACACCATGTTGGACTTGCCCGGGTGGGCGGGGTCCTTGATGACGGTGGCGGAGCAGACCATCGAGCCCTCGGGGCCGTCGAAGAAGAGCTTGCCCGACTCGGGAACCGCGTCGTGGTACGGGGTCTTCACGGCCGCCGCGTCCACCGGCTCGGGCGTCGGGTCGGTCACGCCGTGGTCGCCGGAGATGTCGTTGTCGTCGACGCCCCGGTCCGGGTTCTTGTCGGCGTCCCGCATCCGGTCCGGGTCCCACAGGCCGTCAATGATCGGGTTGACGTAGTCGCCGGCCTCGCGCAGCCAGTCGTCCTTGTCCCAGTTCTTCCAGGCCCCGTCCTTCCACTTGTCCAGGTCGATGCCGTGCTCCTTGAGCCGGTCCTGGATGTCGTCCGGGATCTGGACCTTGCCGTTGCCGCCGTCGTTGCCGTTGTCGGCGGGCTGGGACGCGGACGGATCGTCACCCGCGTTGTCCTCGCTCGGGCCACAGGCCGTCGCGGTGAGAACCAGTGCCGCGCCGATCGCGACAGCGGCCGCCACAGGGGAGGTTCTGCTGCGCGCGCTCCTCCCACGACGAGCGGTTATGAGCGGGCGTATGGGTCGCATAGAGAGATTCCCCCTGGGCTTCGAAATAGTTCCACATGCCGGACACCGTGCGTCATTTGGCGCGTTCTGCGCCGTATGACCCGGCGCTGCACACCCTGTTGCCGGTGAACGGCACCTCACACTATGCCGGTGCCGTAGGGGACAGCCGACGGAACGGCAACGGTTCCGTCACGGCAAGGATCTTCCGATTACCCGTGATCCCCCGCATCCCCCGTCGTTGGTACGTACGGGGGACTCGCGGCCTGCGTTCAACTCCCCTGCCAACTCGTCGGCGCACAAGCCCAGACCGAGTGGGACGTGCACATTCCCAGCGGGAGGACCAACAGTCGTGGCCGTGACCGAGCCTGCGCCCGCGGCGGTTTCCGCCGCACCGTCCGTGGGACGTTCCGAGGCGCACTCCGCCGCACACGAGGGGATCCTGCGACGCCAGTCGGCGCGCGAGTCGGCGGCGCGCACCTATGCGCGCGCCCTGCCGATCGTGCCCGTACGGGCACGCGGTCTCACGATCGAGGGTGCTGACGGACAGCGCTATCTCGACTGCCTCTCGGGAGCGGGGACGCTGGCCCTCGGTCACAACCATCCGGTGGTGCTCGAGGCGATCAGGAAGGTCCTCGACTCGGGGGCGCCCCTGCACGTCCTCGACCTGGCCACACCGGTCAAGGACGCCTTCACGACGGAGCTGTTCCGCACGCTGCCCCGCGGGCTCGCGGACCGTGCGCGCATCCAGTTCTGCGGCCCCGCCGGCACGGACGCGGTGGAGGCCGCGCTCAAACTCGTGCGCCTGGCGACCGGCCGCGGCGGCATGCTCGCCTTCACCGGCGCCTACCACGGCATGACGGCGGGGGCGCTCGAAGCATCCGGCGGTGCATCGGACGTACGGGTCGCGCGGCTGCCGTATCCGCAGGACTACCGCTGCCCGTTCGGGATCGGCGGGGCACGCGGAGCCGACCTCGCGGCCCGCTGGACCGAGAGCCTCCTCGACGACACCAAGTCGGGTGTGCCGGCACCTGCCGGGATGATCCTCGAACCGGTGCAGGGCGAGGGCGGAGTGATCCCCGCCCCCGACGGCTGGCTGCGCCGGATGCGCGAGATCACCGCCGCACGCTCCATCCCGCTCATCGCGGACGAGGTCCAGACGGGCGTCGGGCGCACCGGCACCTTCTGGGCCGTCGAACGCAGCGGCATCGTCCCCGACGTGATGGTGCTGTCCAAGGCCATCGGCGGCAGCCTGCCGCTGGCCGTCGTGATCTACCGCGACGACCTCGACGTCTGGCCGCCCGGCGCCCACGCGGGCACCTTCCGCGGCAACCAGCTCGCCATGGCGGCCGGTGCGGCCACATTGGCGTACGTCCGCGAGAACCACCTCGCCGAACGCGCCGCCACCCTCGGCACCCGCATGCTCACCCAACTGCGGTCCCTGGCCGGCGAACACCCCTGCATCGGCGACGTCCGCGGCCGAGGCCTGATGATCGGCGTCGAACTGGTGGACCCGACCGGTACGCCGACCGTTGCCCCGACGGCCGTGCCGACCGCCCACCGGCCCGCCGGAGAACGACCCGGCGAGGAGGCCGAGGCGGACGTGATGGCGGCTGCGGGCTCGGTCGTCGGGGCGGACCCCGGGCCGGAGGCGGCGATGGACCGCTCGGCGCGGCCGCTGCCCCCGGCACCCGAACTGGCCGCCTCCGTACAGCGGGAATGCCTGCGCCGCGGCCTCATCGTCGAACTGGGCGGGCGGCACTCCAGCGTCGTACGCCTCCTCCCTCCTCTCACCATCACCGACGAACAGGCGGCCGCGATCCTCGACCGCCTCGCCGACGCGCTGACCGCGGCGGCGCGCTCGCACCGCGGATGACCACGTCCGACGCGGAGCGCCCACGGCCGGCCACGAGACAACAGCACAGCTCCAGCCCGTCCCCACGGAGCCCGAACGACCCCACAAGGAAGCCCTCTTGAACGCCACCCCCGCATCCGAAGGCCAGCCCAGCCCCCACGCCCCAGGAGCGTGCGGCACGCAAAATTCGCTGGTGGCAGAGCACAGCACGGTCCCCCGGCAGAAGAGCAGCCGAGAGGCCGAGCACCTGCGCGGTGCGACCGCCGACCTGCTGGAGCACCCCGATCCGCACACGGCGGCGCAGATCGCGGCCATCGAGAACCTCTTGCGCTGCTGGGTCCGCGAGAACGACCTCCCCGCCCCTGAGCACGGAGCCCTGCGCATCCCCCTCGAAGCCAGCGGCACGGCACTCCTTGTCCCCGTGCACTACTGGTCGGCGACAGGCTGGCACCGCTTCGGCCTCCCGTACCTGGAAGACGGCCCTCAGAGCGCGCCCCCGGCCGACGCCGTCACCGTTGCCGCCCTCCTGGGCCGCGAGACCAGCCACACCGAGGACGCCGCCCCGGGCCATGAGGCCCTCCCTGGCACCGGCCCCGGCACCGGTGAAGTACGGGATCCCGGCGACGTCAGCGGCACCAGCGGAGGAGACCTCGTGGGCCGTGTCGCCGACTCCGTACGGCGCACCGCCACCTTCATCGCGGAACGCCGCAACAACCCCGGCGACGAGCCCGACCGCTTCCTCGCAGCCGAACAGTCCCTGCTCCTCGGCCACCCGCTGCACCCCACCCCGAAGAGCCGCGAGGGACTCTCCGACACCGAATCCCGGCTCTACTCACCCGAGTTGCGCGGCGCCTTCGCCCTGCACTGGTTGGCCGTCCACCCCTCCGTGCTCGCCGCGGACTCGGCCTGGACGGAGCGCGGCCGCACGCTCCCCGCCGAACAGCTCACCGCCCGCCTCGCGGGCCCGGACCTGCCGCTGCCGGAGGGCCGCACCGCCCTGCCCCTGCACCCGTGGCAGATGCGCGAGCTCAGCCACCGCCCCGCGACCGCCGCGCTCCTGGAAGCCGGACTTCTCCAGGACCTCGGACCGCACGGCGCACCGTGGTATCCCACCTCCTCCGTGCGCACCCTCTACCGCTCCGGCGCCGCCGCCATGCTGAAGCTCTCGCTCGGCCTGCGCATCACCAACTCCCGTCGTGAGAACCTCCGCAAGGAACTCCACCGCGGCGTCGAGGTCCACCGCCTGCTGCGCAGCGGCCTCTCCGAGCAGTGGCAGGCGGTCCATCCCGGCTTCGACGTCATCCGCGACCCGGCGTGGCTCGCCGTGACCGACTCCGACGGCACGCCCGTCACCGGACTCGACGTCATGATCCGGCACAACCCCTTCGGCCCCGGCGACGACGCCACCTGCATCGCAGGCCTCGTATCGCCCAGGCCGTCGCCGCACGCCACCGGGCAGGACCGCCCCCCGATGCGCTCCCGGCTCGGCGAGCTCGTCACCCGCCTCGCCGGACGGACGGGCCGCCCCCGAGGAGCCGTCGCCACGGAGTGGTTCCTGCGCTACCTGGAGAACGTCGTACGCCCCGTGCTCTGGCTGGACAGCGCGGCCGGTGTCGCCCTGGAGGCACACCAGCAGAACACGCTCCTGCTGCTTGACTCGGACGGCTGGCCCGTGGGCGGCCGATACCGCGACAACCAGGGCTACTACTTCCGCGAGTCCCGCCGCACCGAGCTCGACCAGCGGCTCCCCGGCATCGGTGAGCACAGCGACACGTTCGTCTCCGACGAGGTGGCGGACGAGCGCTTCGCCTACTACCTCGGCATCAACAACGTCCTCGGCCTCATCGGAGCCCTCGGCGCCCAACGACTCGCCGACGAGGGCCTGTTGCTCGCCGCGTTCCGCCGATTCCTCGGCGAGGCCGCCTCCGGAAGCGACCCGCTGCGCACCCCACTGCCCGCACTGCTCCTCGACTCACCCGTACTGCGCTGCAAGGCCAACCTGCTGACCCGGCTGCGCGGTCTCGACGAGCTCGTGGGCCCGGTCGACACCCAGTCCGTCTACGTCACCATCGCCAACCCCCTGCATTCCTGAGGAACATGCCCCACCCTCTCTGAGAGGAGCGACGTCGTGCCTCCCACTGACGCGAGTACCGACGCGAGCACCCACGCCGGAACGGAATCCGCGACCGACTGCGCCACCGGCTCCGCCATCGAGTCGGTCACCGCCGACCGGGCCGACGGCCAAGACACCCTGGACCTGCGCCTCCCGGACGAGCTCATCGCGCTGCTCGCCGCGAGCGGTGAGGACGGCGCACCCTCCGGACGCATCGGTACCGATGCGCGCACGGCGGACCGCACCCCGACGCGCCCGGCTGCGTCGCCGGTCGACGACCTGCTCGACGGTGTCGGTGACTGGGGCCCCGCGACCACCGACGCCGGTGTCTTTCAACTCGTCCCCGTACGCATCGAACGCGATCTCCCTCTCATCAGCCGGTGGATGAACGACCCCGCCGTGGCGGCGTTCTGGGAGCTGGCCGGCTCCGATGCCGTCACGGAGGCCCATCTGCGCCGCCAACTGGACGGCGACGGACGCAGCGTCCCCTGTCTCGGCGTCCTGGAGGGCACGCCGATGAGCTACTGGGAGGTCTATCGCGCGGACCTCGACGCCCTGGCCCGTCACTATCCGGCCCGCCCGCACGACACCGGTGTTCACCTCCTCATCGGCGGTGTCGCCGACCGCGGCCGAGGGCTCGGCACCATCCTGCTGAGGGCCGTCGCCGATCTTGTGCTCGACCATCGCGCCTCGTGCGCACGCGTCATCGCGGAACCCGACCTGCGCAACACCCCCTCCGTCTCAGCCTTTCTGAGCGCCGGCTTCCGCTTCGCCGCCGAGGTGGATCTCCCCGACAAGAGAGCGGCGCTCATGGTCCGTGACCGGGCCCTGCGCGCAGTGCTCTGACCCGTTCACTCTTAGTACACCGCCCGACCTGATCCGGTTCCCTCCTCGAGGAGTCCCCGTGCCGAATCCGTCCCTCCCGCCGACGCCCCTTCCTCCGACGACCGTCCCTCCGGCGTCCGTCACCCCGACGTCCCGCGAGCCGTCCGCGCTCTACGACCCACCCGAACTGACCCCGGACCGGTGGATGCGGGGCGGCCGCCGTCTGCTCGCCAAGATGATCGGCGAGTTCGCGTATGAGGAGATCATCGAGCCCGTCCCCGCCGTCCCTGGCCCCATCCCCGCCGACCGCGACCGCGACCCCGATCCCGGCCCTGGCCCCGGCGCCGCGGACAGCTACAGCCTCCGCCTGGACGACCCGCAGGCCGAGGACGATGGCCACGCCCGGCCACCGGCACCGGCCCCCCGTCTCACCTTCCGTGCCCGCCGCGGCTCGTACGGCAGTTGGCACGTCGATCCGGACAGCCTGACCCTGACCGAAGGCGACGGACCGCCGCGTCCCTTCGGCGACCCCCTCCGCTTCCTCGTGGAGTCCCGCCGGACCCTCGGAATCGACGGCGCGACCCTCGGCCACCTCATCCGCGAGCTGACCGTCACGCTCGCCGCCGACGCCCGGCTCGACCGGACGGCGCTCACCGCGGCCCAGCTCGCCGAACTCGGCTACGCGGAACTCGAAGGGCATCAGACCGGCCACCCCTGGCTCGTCCTCAACAAGGGCCGCATCGGCTTCTCCGCGAGTGACGCCGCCCGCTGGGCGCCCGAGGCCCGCCACGCCGGGCCGCTTCCCTGGATCGCGGTCCACACCGATCTGGCCGCGTACCGAGGCGTCGCCGGCCTGGACACGGCTGAGCGGCTCTACGACCGTGAACTCACGGCGGCCACAAGGGAGTCCTTCGCCAACATACTCAGGGCGCGCGGCCTCGACCCGCAGAAGTACCTTTACCTGCCGGTGCATCCATGGCAGTGGGACGACGTCGTGCTGCCGCTCTTCGCCCCTTCGGTCGCCGCGGGCGCGATCGTGCCTCTCCCCACCGACGGCGACGTGCGGCTGCCCCAGCAGTCCATTCGTACGTTCCTGAACACGTCCCGCCCCGACCGCCACACCGTCAAGCTCCCGCTGTCGGTGCTCAACACCCTGGTGTGGCGAGGCCTGCCCACCGGGCGCACCCTCGCCGCCCCCGCGGTCACCGCCTGGATGCACTCCCTGCGCGACGCCGACCCCTTCCTACGGGACGAATGCCGGGTGATCCTGCTCGGTGAGGTCGCGTCCGTGACCGTGGAACACCCGCTGTACGACGGACTTCCCGAAGTCCCGTACCAGTACAAGGAACTCCTGGGCGCCATCTGGCGCGAACCGCTCACCCGCCACCTCGCTCCCGGTGAGCGCGCACGAACACTCGCCTCGCTGCTGCACACCGACCCGCACGGCAGAGCCTTCGTCGCGGAGCTGGTCGCCCGGTCGGGGCTGCCCCCCGATATCTGGCTCCGGCGCCTCTTCGCCGCCCTGCTGCCGCCGCTCCTGCACTTCCTCTACCGGTACGGCACCGTGTTCTCCCCTCACGGGGAGAACGCCATCGTCGTCTTCGACGACAAGGACGTACCGGTCCGGCTCGCCGTGAAGGACTTCGTCGACGACGTCAACGTCAGCGCCACACCCCTGCCGGAGCACGCGTCGATGCCGGACGACGTCCGCGACGTCCTGCTCACCGAGCCCCCCGGCTTCCTCACCCAGTTCATCCACTCCGGCCTCTTCGTGGGCGTCTTCCGCTACCTCGCCCCGCTGTGCCAGGAACAGCTGGGGATCTCGGAGTCCGCCTTCTGGTCCGCGGTCCGGGCGGAGATCCTGCGCCACCAGGCACGCGCTCCGGAGCTCAAGGATCGTTACGAGATGTTCGACCTGCTCACCCCGCGCATCGAGCGGCTGTGCCTCAACCGGAACCGGCTGCACCTCGACGGGTACCGGGACCGCCCGCAGCGCCCGCACGCAGCCGTGCACGGAACCGTGCCCAACCCTCTCCGTCAGCTGTGATCGTGGAGTTGTCAGTGGGGCACCGTAGGCTGGACGCGCTATGACGAAGCCCTCCCTCCCCGAGCTCCTGCACGCCGCCGTCACCGCTGTCGGCGGCACGGAGCGGCCTGGCCAGGTCACCATGGCCGAGACCGTCGCCGAGGCGATCGACGACGGTTCCCACCTGCTGGTCCAGGCCGGCACCGGCACCGGCAAGTCCCTCGGCTATCTGGTGCCCGCGCTCGCGCACGGGGAGCGGGTGGTGGTCGCGACGGCCACCCTGGCGCTGCAGCGCCAGCTCGTGGAGCGGGACCTGCCGCGGACGGTGGACGCGCTGCATCCGCTGCTGCGGCGTCGGCCCCAGTACGCGATGCTGAAGGGCCGCTCCAACTACCTGTGCCTGCACCGCCTCCATGAAGGCGTGCCGCAGGAAGAGGAAGACGGACTCTTCGACCAGTTCGAGGCCGCGGCCCCCACCAGCAAGCTGGGCCAGGACCTGCTGCGGATGCGCGACTGGGCGGACGAGACCGAGACCGGCGACCGGGACGACCTCACTCCCGGTGTCTCCGACCGCGCCTGGTCCCAGGTATCCGTCTCCTCCAGGGAGTGCCTCGGAGCGACGAAGTGTGCCTACGGAGCGGAGTGCTTCGCCGAGGCGGCGCGCGAGCGGGCCAAGCTCTCCGAGGTCGTGGTCACCAACCACGCCCTGCTGGCGATCGACGCCATCGAGGGCGCCCCCGTCCTTCCCCAGCACGAAGTGCTGATCGTGGACGAGGCGCATGAGCTCGTCTCGCGCGTCACCGGCGTGGCCACCGGCGAGCTCACTCCGGGCCAGGTCAACCGGGCGGTGCGCCGCTCGGCCAAGCTGGTCAACGAGAAGGCCGCCGACCAGCTCCAGACCGCCTCCGAGGGCTTCGAGCGGCTGATGGAGCTGGCCCTGCCCGGCCGCCTCGAGGAGATCCCCGAAGACCTGGGGTACGCACTGATGGCCCTGCGGGACGCCGCCCGCACGGTCATCTCGGCGCTCGGCTCCACCCGGGACAAGTCCGTCCAGGACGAGGACGCCGTACGCAAGCAGGCCCTCGCCGCCGTCGAGTCGATCCATGACGTGGCGGAGCGCATCACGAACGGTTCCGAGTACGACGTCGTCTGGTACGAGCGGCATGAGCGCTTCGGCGCCTCGCTCCGGGTGGCACCCATGTCCGTATCGGGCCTCCTGAGGGAGAAGCTCTTCAGCGACCGTTCCGTGGTCCTCACCTCCGCCACCCTCAAGCTCGGCGGCGACTTCAACGGAGTGGGGGCGTCGCTGGGCCTGGCCCCCGAGGGCACTCAGTCCGAGGACGCCCCGGCCTGGAAGGGCCTCGACGTCGGCTCGCCCTTCGACTACCGCAAGCAGGGGATCCTGTACGTCGCCCAGCACCTGGCCCGTCCGGGCCGTGAGGGCACGCGCAGCGACATGATCGACGAGCTGGCCGAGCTGATCGAGGCCGCGGGCGGTCGCACGCTCGGCCTGTTCTCCTCCATGCGTGCGGCACAGAACGCCGCCGAGGAGCTGCGGGGCCGACTCGACATGCCCATCCTGCTGCAGGGCGAGGAGACGCTGGGCGAGCTGATCAAGAACTTCGCGGCGGACACGAAGACCTGTCTCTTCGGCACGCTGTCGCTGTGGCAGGGCGTCGATGTGCCGGGTGCCAGCTGCCAGCTGGTGGTCATGGACAAGATCCCGTTCCCGCGTCCCGACGACCCGCTGATGAGCGCTCGCCAGAAGGCGGTGGACGACGGCGGCGGCAATGGCTTCATGGCGGTCGCCGCGACGCACGCGGCACTGCTCATGGCACAGGGCGCGGGGCGGCTGGTGCGCGCCTCCGGGGACCGTGGCGTGGTCGCCGTCCTGGACCCCCGCCTGGCCACCGCGCGCTACGGCAGCTATCTGCGGGCCTCGCTGCCCGACTTCTGGTACACGACGGACCGCAATCAGGCCCGCCGCTCGCTCGCCGCGATCGACGCGGCGGCCAAGGCGAAGGCTGACGCCTCCGGAGACTCTGACGCTTCCGGAGACTCCAAAGACTCTGGCGAGGCGTAGCTCGCGTACCGCCCCCAGACGCAGCAGGGCCCCGGAACCGGCGCAGTTGGTCCCGGGGCCCGGTCAGGGGCACAGGCTCACACCCGTCGCAGCACCGCCACCACCTTGCCGAGGATCGTGGCCTCGTCACCGGGGATCGGCTGGTACGCGGAGTTGTGAGGCAGCAGCCACACGTGCCCGTCCTCGCGCTTGAAGCGCTTGACCGTCGCCTCGCCGTCGAGCATGGCGGCGACGATGTCACCGTTCTCCGCGACCGGCTGGCGGCGGACCGTGACCCAGTCGCCGTCACAGATCGCGGCCTCGATCATCGAGTCACCTACGACCTTGAGGACGAAGAGTTCGCCGTCGCCGACGAGCTGGCGGGGGAGCGGGAACACGTCCTCGACCGACTCCTCGGCGAGGATCGGGCCGCCTGCCGCGATGCGGCCGACGAGCGGGACGTACGACGCGGCGGGCTTGCCGGCCGTGTCGGTGGGCTGGCTGCTCGGCTGGTCCGAGCCCCGCACCTCGTACGCGCGCGGACGGTGCGGATCGCGGCGCAGGAAGCCCTTGCGCTCCAGCGCCATCAGCTGATGGGCGACCGACGAGGTGCTGGAGAGGCCGACCGCCTGCCCGATCTCCCGCATCGACGGGGGGTAGCCACGCCGTTGCACGGAGTCCCTGATGACCTCGATGACACGGCGCTGCCGGTCGGTGAGTCCCGAGCTGTCGGCGCGGATTCCTGGAGGTCGGCCCGGCAGGGAGCGTGTGGGCTTGGGCCCCTCCTGGTTCGTGGCTGCGTCATTCATGGCATGCACCGGCTCGAGTCGGCTCTGTGAGCGGTCCTGGGCAGTGATGGTGGCACTGTCTGCGGTGGTGGTCACGTCGGTCGGCCCCTCTCGAGATGTTCTCCCTAGTTAGCCAACGGTAGTTGCTTTCGAAAGGTTGCGCCAAACACACGTTCGAGTGAAAAATCGCAGATTGCCTGCCGTGATCATGTGTCTGGGTGTATGGCTAACGTTCGGGCCGAATGGCATTTCGGTTCATTACGGTACGCTTCACCGCCGGGGTCGTGACTCCCTCAGCGGGGTCCCCATACTGCCACTCGGTGCCCCGTCAACCCGGCACCGGCCCCTTCTTCGTGCGGCGCGCGCGGCGCGCCCAGCTTTCGGTGAGCGGTCGTGCGTGCGCGACACGCGATGGTGCCGAATTTGCGGTCAAACCCCAGATCTAGTGGTTGGATTGCCACCGCAGCCCAGAAGTTGTGGTCCCTGGTCCTTCCGGGGCTCGGGCATCGCCTATGCTTGGGGCTGCTTCGAGGGCCTCATGGGCCCGTTGAGGCCTATAAGTCGTGCCGTGAAGGAGGGTTGGGAGTTCCATGCACTGCCCCTTCTGCAGGCACCCCGACAGCCGCGTAGTCGACAGTCGCACCACGGACGACGGCACGTCGATCCGCAGGCGTCGTCAGTGTCCGGACTGCTCCCGTCGTTTCACGACCGTGGAGACGTGTTCGCTGATGGTGGTCAAGCGCTCTGGCGTGACCGAGCCCTTCAGCCGTACGAAGGTCATCAACGGCGTACGCAAGGCGTGCCAGGGGCGGCCGGTGACCGAGGACGCCCTCGCGCAGCTCGGCCAGCGGGTCGAAGAGGCGGTGCGCGCCACCGGCAGCGCCGAACTGACCACCCACGACGTGGGTCTGGCCATACTCGGTCCGCTGCAGGAGCTGGACCTCGTGGCCTACCTGCGCTTCGCGTCCGTGTACCGGGCGTTCGATTCACTTGAGGACTTCGAGGCTGCCATCGGGGAGCTGAGGGACCAGCGGCTCGACGTCGAGCCGCAGGACGCCGGCGGGGAGCGGGGCGTGTACAGCGGGCCCCGAGGGAAAGTCGAACTAACCCAGCCCCCCCCCCCCCCCGACCGACCCGCCCCCCCCCCCACCCCCCCCCACCAGACCTGTTGCGGGTGACCTTTGCGGGATCCGCAGCACAAGACACACACCGTGCCACGGGAAGAACGTGGCACTTCAGGGCGTTTTAGCCTGTTACAGGGAGGCGGCATGACCGAGACGACGAGCGGCCCGGCACGAGGTTCCCGAGCCAAGGGATCCAAGGCCAGCAAGGGTCTGCGTATCGAGCGCATCCATACGACGCCCGGCGTGCATCCGTACGACGAGGTGGTCTGGGAGCGCCGAGACGTCGTCATGACCAACTGGCGCGACGGCTCGGTCAACTTCGAGCAGCGTGGCGTCGAGTTCCCCGACTTCTGGTCGGTGAACGCGGTCAACATCGTCACCAGCAAGTACTTCCGCGGGGCCGTTGGCACCCCGCAGCGCGAGACTGGCCTCAAGCAGCTGATCGACCGCATCGTGAAGACGTACCGCAAGGCCGGCGAGGACTACAACTACTTCGCCTCGCCCGCGGATGCCGAGATCTTCGAGCACGAGCTGGCGTACGCCCTCCTGCACCAGATCTTCAGCTTCAACTCGCCGGTCTGGTTCAACGTCGGTACGCCCCAGCCGCAGCAGGTCTCCGCCTGCTTCATCCTGGCCGTCGACGACTCCATGGAGTCGATTCTCGACTGGTACAAGGAAGAGGGCATGATCTTCAAGGGCGGCTCCGGCGCCGGCCTGAACCTCTCCCGCATCCGCTCCTCCAAGGAGCTCCTGTCCTCGGGCGGCAACGCATCGGGTCCGGTCTCCTTCATGCGCGGTGCCGACGCATCCGCAGGAACGATCAAGTCGGGCGGCGCCACGCGTCGCGCGGCCAAGATGGTCATCCTCGACGTCGACCACCCCGACATCGAGGGCTTCATCGAGACCAAGGTGAAGGAAGAGGAGAAGATCCGCGCCCTGCGTGATGCGGGCTTCGACATGGACCTGGGCGGCGACGACATCACGTCCGTCCAGTACCAGAACGCCAACAACTCGGTCCGTGTGAACGACACGTTCATGAAGGCGGTCGAGGCGGGCGGCAAGTTCGGCCTGACGTCCCGCATGACGGGCGACGTCATCGAGGAGGTCGACGCCAAGTCGCTCTTCCGCAAGATGGCCGAGGCCGCCTGGGCCTGTGCCGACCCCGGCATCCAGTACGACGACACCATCAACGCCTGGCACACCTGCCCGGAGTCCGGCCGGATCAACGGCTCGAACCCGTGCAGCGAGTACATGCACCTGGACAACACGTCCTGCAACCTCGCCTCGCTGAACCTGATGAAGTTCCTTAAGGACGACGGCAAGGGCACCCAGTCCTTCGACGCCGAGCGCTTCGCCAAGGTCGTCGAGCTGGTCATCACCGCGATGGACATCTCGATCTGCTTCGCGGACTTCCCGACGCAGAAGATCGGCGAGAACACCCGCGCCTTCCGCCAGCTGGGCATCGGCTACGCCAACCTCGGCGCCCTGCTGATGGCCACCGGTCACGCGTACGACTCCGACGGCGGCCGCGCCCTCGCCGGTGCCATCACGTCGCTCATGACGGGTCGGTCGTACAAGCGCTCCGCCGAGCTCGCCGCGGTCGTCGGCCCCTACGACGGCTACGCCAAGAACGCCACGCCGCACAAGCGCGTCATGAAGCAGCACGCCGACGCCAACGCCGCTGCCGTCCGCATGGACGACCTGGACACCCCGATCTGGGCCGCCGCCACGGAGGCCTGGCAGGACGTCGTCCGCCTTGGTGAGAAGAACGGTTTCCGTAACTCCCAGGCCTCGGTCATCGCCCCGACCGGCACCATCGGTCTCGCGATGTCCTGTGACACCACCGGCCTGGAGCCCGACCTCGCCCTGGTCAAGTTCAAGAAGCTCGTCGGCGGCGGCTCGATGCAGATCGTCAACGGCACCGTGCCGCAGGCCCTGCGTCGCCTGGGCTACCAGGAGGAGCAGATCGAGGCGATCGTCGCCCACATCGCCGACCACGGCAATGTGATCGACGCTCCCGGCCTGAAGACCGAGCACTACGAGGTCTTCGACTGCGCCATGGGCGAGCGTTCCATCTCCGCGATGGGTCACGTCCGGATGATGGCGGCGATCCAGCCGTGGATCTCCGGTGCGCTCTCCAAGACGGTCAACCTCCCGGAGACGGCCACCGTCGAGGACGTCGAAGAGGTCTACTACGAGGCCTGGAAGCTGGGCGTCAAGGCGCTCGCGATCTACCGCGACAACTGCAAGGTCGGCCAGCCGCTCTCCGCCAAGAAGAAGGACGACGAGAAGGCGGAGATCACCGAGAAGACCGAGGACACGATCCGTGCCGCGGTCGAGAAGGTGGTCGAGTACCGCCCCGTCCGCAAGCGCCTTCCCAAGGGCCGCCCGGGGATCACCACCTCCTTCACCGTGGGTGGCGCCGAGGGCTACATGACCGCCAACTCCTACCCGGACGACGGTCTGGGCGAGGTCTTCCTGAAGATGTCCAAGCAGGGCTCGACCCTCGCGGGCATGATGGACGCCTTCTCGATCGCGGTCTCGGTCGGTCTGCAGTACGGCGTCCCGCTGGAGACGTACGTCTCGAAGTTCACGAACATGCGCTTCGAGCCGGCCGGCATGACGGACGACCCGGACGTGCGGATGGCGCAGTCGATCGTCGACTACATCTTCCGCCGCCTGGCGCTGGACTTCCTGCCCTTCGAGACCCGGTCCGCGCTCGGCATCCACTCGGCCGAGGAGCGTCAGCGTCACCTGGAGACCGGTTCGTACGAGCCGTCTCTCGACGAGTCCGAGGTCGATGTCGAGGGCCTGGCCCAGTCCGCGCCGCGGCAGACCGAGTCCCTGAAGGCGGTCGCCGCGCCGAAGGCCGAGGCCGAGAAGCCCGCTCCGCAGCAGGCGCACACCAGCGCCGAGCTCGTGGAGATGCAGCTGGGCATCCAGGCGGACGCACCGCTGTGCTTCTCCTGCGGGACGAAGATGCAGCGCGCGGGATCCTGCTACATCTGCGAGGGCTGCGGCTCGACCAGCGGTTGCAGCTGATCCGCTGAGCTAGCCCGGTGAGGGGGCAGGCGGGGCCTACGGGCTCCGGCTGCCCCCTCACCGCGTTCTCAGGACTCGCTGCCCATCAGCGCGGCGAACGACGTCGGGTCGGCGTCGTACCCCCGGATGATCTCGCGGAACGACCAGGCGCCCGACTCGTCCCTGGTGAACTCGGCGATCGTCGAAGCCGTGCACCCGGAGACGCTGGTGAGGTCGCTCAGCGCGAGGTCCGTGTATCCCTCGCGGATGCGCACCGCGGTGTTCGTGATGTCGCCGAACACCTTCTGGTCCTCGTCCTGCTGTATGGCCACGCCCACCACCACGCGCGCGTACGTGGGAGCCAGCCGGTCCAGCTCCAGGGTCATCACCTCGTCGAAACCGAAGCCCTGGCCCGTCCTGCTGTCCCTGTTGAGGGTGATCGTCCCGTCAGGGGAGCGGCTGTCGAAGTGCACCAGGTACACGGGACGGCCGTACGGAGCGTCCGCGGAGTAGGTGGCGGCGATGATGTCGAGATCGTGCGGTGGCGCGCCGATCGGGCTCGGATCCCATTTGAGCCCTACCTCGACCTTCTGGATCCCCTTGCTGACACTGCTCACCAGACTTCCCCCTCCTCGTATTCCTGGCTGATGCTGATGCACGAGGCATGTCCAACAGACACGCTACGGCGTATCACTGACATCGCCGAACTTCCGGTGTGGATCATTGTCTTCATGACATGGAACTGGGAAGAGCTCGATATCACCGCCTACTTGGCCAGAATCGGCTACGAGGGCGAGGCGAAGCCCGGACTCGAAACGCTGCGGTCCCTGCATCGGGCGCACGTGGCGGCGATCCCCTTCGAGAACCTGGAGGTGATGCTCGGCAGGCCCGTTCCGCTGGATCTCCCGGCCCTGCAGGACAAGTTGGTGCGGCGGCGCAGGGGAGGCTACTGCTACGAGCAGAACCTGCTGTTCGCGGCGGCCCTTGAGCGCATCGGCTTCACTGTCACGGGACTTGGGGCCCGGACCAGGGCGGGTGCCTCCTCCCGTCGGGCGGTCACGCACATGCTCCTGAAGGTCGAGGCGGACGGTCAGGAGTGGCACTGCGACGTCGGGTTCGGCGCCGAGGGCCTGCTCGAACCCATCCCCCTCGAGGTCGGCGTGGACGTACGACAAGGAGCGTGGCGGTTCGGGATCGTCCAAGAGGCGGGCGGGGCGCGGGTGTTGCGGACCGAGCACTCGGACGGCTGGTTCGATCTTTACGAATACACGCTGGAAGAGCGCATTACCGCCGACTACGTACTCATGAACCACTACACGTCGACCCACCCCCGGTCGTCGTTCATCCGGCGCCCTGTGCTCCAGAAGGCCGCTCCGGACGCGCGCCGCAAGCTGGTGGGCGATCGACTCACCGTGACGCGGCCCGACGGCACGACGCACGAACGTGACGTGTCCGTCGACGAGTTGAGCGACGTACTCGTTCGCGAGTTCGGCATTGAACTGTCCGACGACGATTCCGCCGAGCTGATCCGGGTGCACTACGCCGGAGCGTGACCCGGGCCACGCTCCGCGCCGTACGATGGCGCGGTGCTGGTCAAGTGGATTCGCTGCACCGTGGTGGACCGACGGGGGTTCGAGCGGGGACAGCGAAAGTGGGCGGGGCTTCTGGGGGAGCCGGGGTTCCGGGGACAGGGCGGGGGGTGGAGCCGGGGACGGCCGGGCGTGGCCCACATCTTCGCCTTCTGGGAGAGCCGGGCCTTCTACGACTCCTTCATGGCGCGCTCCCACGACCGGCTCGCCACAACACAGGCGGGCACCTTCAAGGACATCCAGGTCAAGCTCTTCGATCACCGCTTCGACGTGAAGACGGGGTTCGAGCCGCGCTTCACGGACGCGGACGTGGTGCGGGTGGCACACTGCAGGGTCCGCGAGGCGCGCGTGGAGCACTTCGCGCTGATGCAGGAGAAGGTCTGGAACCCGGCGATGGCGGGCTCGCCCGGGATGCTGCGCGGGCTCTTCGGAGAGGCGCCCGGACATGAGTTCCTGATCCTTTCCATGTGGCAGTCGGCCGCCGAGCACGGCAAGTACCGCAGGGAACGGGTGGAGCGTCTCTCCCTGCGCGCGCAGACGGACGCCGATGTCGCGGCGCTCGCGGGTGACATCGTGGAGCTTGAACCGTCGTGGACGGTGTGACGCCGCAGGAGCGCGGTGGAGGCTCCCCGCAGGCCGCATACGCCCGGATGGAGCCCGCCCGGCCGACCGGTTGAGCCGACCGGGGAGGGCCGATCTAGGGTTTCCGTATGGCACGCCCGCGGCGCATCTTCCTTGTCCGGCACGGCGAGTCGGCGGGAAATGCCGACGACACCGTGTACGAGCGTGAGCCCGACCACGCCCTCGCGCTCACCGAGAAGGGGTGGCACCAGGCGGCCGAGACCGGCGAACAGCTGCGCGAAGCGGTCGGCCGCGAGCGGGTGAGCGTGTACGTCTCGCCGTATCGCCGCACGCATGAGACGTTCCGGGCGCTGCGCCTGGACCCGGAACTTGTGCGCGTGCGCGAGGAGCCGAGGCTGCGGGAGCAGGACTGGGGGAACTGGCAGGACCGGGACGACGTCCAGCTCCAGAAGGCGTACCGCGACGCGTACGGCCACTTCTTCTACCGCTTCGCGCAGGGCGAGTCGGGGGCCGATGTGTACGACCGGGTGGGCGCGTTCCTGGAGAGCCTCTACCGGAGCTTCGAGGCTCCGGATCACCCGCCGAACGTCCTGCTCGTCACGCACGGCCTGACCATGCGGCTGTTCTGCATGCGCTGGTTCCACTGGTCGGTGGCGGATTTCGAGTCACTGTCCAACCCCGGGAACGGCGAGATGCGGACGCTGCTGCTCGGGGAGGACGGCAAGTACACCCTGAACCGGCCATTCGAACGCTGGCGCGAGCCTGAGCCCTACGGCGTCACCGGTTAGAGTGGCAGGGCGATGACCGCTGACTCCTCTCCCGACCGGCGCCTGGCCCGCGCTCTGGCCAGCCTGCGTGGACTGGCGGTGGGGGACGCGCTGGGCTCTCAGTTCTTCGTGCCCGCGAACTACCCGCTGCTCAAGCGCCGGGAAGCGCCCGCCAGCCCCTGGCAGTGGACCGACGACACCGAGATGGCCTGTTCCGTTCTCGCCATCCTCATGGAGCACGACCGCGTCGATCAGGACGCGCTCGCCCTGTCCTTCGCCGAGCACCATGACTTCGACCGCGGTTACGGCCCGGCCGTGAACCGGCTCCTGAGGCAGGTCCGCGAGGGCGGGGACTGGCGTGAGCTGGCCTCCGCGCTGTTCAAGGGGCAGGGCTCCTGGGGGAACGGCGCGGCCATGCGGATCGCGCCGCTCGGCGCCTGGTACGCCGACGACCCGGAGCAGGCGACGCACCAGGCGGAGATCTCCGCCTACCCCACGCATCAGCACCGCGAGGCCGTCGTGGGAGCCATGGCGGTGGCCGCCGCCGCGGCGCTGATGGCCGATCCCGCGGGGCCGCCCGCGCCGAAGGCGCTGCTCGACGGAGTCATCGACCTGGTGCCGCGCAGTGCCGTGGGCGCGGGGCTGCGCCGGGCGCGGGACATGCTCGACTACGGGGACGCGGCCACGGTCGCCGCGGTCCTCGGCTGCGGCCGCCGCACGACCGCCCACGACACGGTGCCGTTCGCCCTGTGGTCGGCGGCCCGTGGCCTCGGCCGCTATGAGCAGGCCTTCTGGGCGACGGCCCAGGTGGGCGGCGACATGGACACGACGTGCGCCATCGTGGGTGGAGTCATCGCCTCCGGAGAGGGCGGGTCGCCGCCCGAGGAGTGGCTGGAGCGGACCGAGGCGCTGCCCGGCTGGATGCCTGTCGGGGCGGGCTGACTTCCGGGCTTTCGAGGGCTTTGTCGTACGGAAACGGGCTCTACGTAGAGGCGGCTTTCGGGGCCAGTGTCACGGTCGCGCCACAGCGTGACCGGCCCGGCGGCGGTGATCGGCTGCGCCGCTACGCTGAAGGCAGGCCGAAAGTTGATCTTGGCTTGTTCGGCCTCAACGCGATGCCGGTCGCCGGCAGCCCCGCCACCTAGGTGTGCCGTCTGCTGCGCGCGCGGACCGGCCGGGAGGGGGTCCCGTGTCCGATACACCGTCACCGTCACTGCCTGAATCCTCAGGTACTGAAGATCAAGAGGGAGATCCCCAGGAGGATCCGCGCAGAGACTCGACGAGTGGTGCCGCAGCCGCCGATCATCTGGCCGACCTGAGGCGTTTCGATACGCCACAGGATGGTCCGTCCGACCGTGGAGCGAGAGGCGACGTCCCCGAAGACGCCGTGCCCGCGCCGAGGACCGCGGACGACGGTGGCACCGGGCATGCGCAGAGCCCCCGAGCCCCGCAGCCTCACCCCGGCTGGGCCTACCCGGCGGCCCGGCGCGAGCCGCTGCTCGCCGATCTGCGCTCCGAACCGCCCGCCCCGGTCCGCACGGCCACGCTCTGCGCGGCGCTGGCCACCGGCCTCCTGAGCATGCTGCTGCTGGGGGACGGCCTCGCGCTCAATCTGCTGATCATCGCCGTCCCGGCCGCGCTCGGCGCGTACTTCGCGGGTCGGCGAGCCGGTCGCGACCCGCGCCCCTGGACGCTGGCCTGGGCGATCGGCGGGCTCGCGCTGCTGGTCGTGCCCGCGCTGCGGGACGCGGGATGGCCCTCGTTCCTCGCGATCGTCTCCGCAGTGGCGCTCGGCTCGCTCGCCCTGCACGGCTGCCGGACCTGGATCGGCGTACTACTGGCCCCACTCGGCATCTTCGACGGTGTCCTGACCGGCGTGCGCTGGGGCTGGCGCGGTCTACGGGAGCGCTCGGGTGGTTCCCGTAGTGGACCCGTACTGCGTGCGGTCGCGGTGACCGCCGTACTGCTGCTCGTCTTCGGCGCCCTGTTCGCGGGGGCCGACGCGGCCTTCGCGGGGCTCCTGGGTGACCTGATCCCGGATGCGTCCCTCTCCGGAGGGCCGTGGCGTGTGCTGTTGCTCGTCCTCGGTGTCGTCGGGGCGCTCGCGGTGGCGCACACCGCCGCCGCGCCGGTGCGCTGGGACCGGCTCGTCGTGGGCCCAGGCCGGGCGCGAAGCCGCGTCGAGTGGGCGCTCCCGCTGATCGTGCTCAACCTGCTGTTCGCGGCGTTCAACGTGGTGCAGCTGGCCGTGCTCTTCGGTGGCTATGACGCCGTACTGGAGAAGACCGATCTCTCCTACTCGCAGTACGCGCGCCAGGGCTTCTGGCAGCTGCTGATCGCCACGCTGCTCACCCTGGCCGTCATCGTCGTCGCCCTGCGCTGGGCGCCGCGCGACGGGGCAGGTGACCGCAATCTCGTACGGGCGGTCCTCGGCACGCTCTGCGCCCTCACGCTCGTCGTGGTGGCGTCCGCGGTGCGGCGCATGGACATGTACGTGGACGCGTACGGCCTGACCAGGCTGCGGGTCTCGGTCGTGGGCATGGAGCTCTGGCTCGGTCTCGTGATCGTGCTGATCATGGCGGCCGGGGTGTGGGGCACCCGTTGGCTGCCGCGGGCCGTCGCCGCCAGTGCCGCGGCCGGTGTGCTGGCGTTCGGGCTGCTCTCGCCCGACGGGCTCATCGCCGAGCGCAATGTCCAGCGCTACCAGGAGACCGGGAAGTTCGACCTGGAGTACGCGCGCGGGCTGTCCGCCGACGCCGCTCCCGCCGTCGACGAGCTTCCGGAGCCGATGCGCTCCTGTGCCCTGGAGGGCATCGCGGACGGCCTGGGGGCCGAGCGCGCTCCCTGGTACGCCACGAGCCTTGCGGAGTCGCGGGCCCGGCAGATCCTCGACGACGGGCCTCTGAAGGCCGATTGGCGGGTCTGCGAGCAGGCCGGGCAGGAAACCTCGTACCGCTGACGAGCGGGACGTCTGTGCCGTCCCTGAGGGGCGCGGCAGCGGTCGTTCACGGGCGGGTTGCGGGGCGCCCCCCCCCCGGCCCGGCACCGAGGGGCCCGCACCCCCCCCCGGGCCCCCGGGCGCCGGCGCCGGTAGCGCGGCGGCACGAACGACTCCGCCCAGCGCGGAATGTGCGGGGT